>NZ_JBCAQT010000014.1:0-143308 GCF_038419845.1 Marinimicrobium sp. C2-29 | reverse complement strand
ACGCACCGACACGCCCGGCGCCAAAGATGCCGGGGTCGGTGAGTTCATGACCGTGTTCGTGAGAGACTGCTACACCCGGGAGGAGCAGGCGCTGTTTCACTCCGGCCTGCCCCAACTGGAGGCGCGGAGTCAGAATCTGTATCAGCGCAGGTTTCTGGAACTGAGTGCCGAGCAGCGCGAGGGCATGGTGCGCGGGCTCGATCAGGAGGCCCGCGATCAAGTGGTTTCCGGGCGCGAGCCCCACTACTTCACCCTGATGAAACAGCTGACCCTGTTCGGCTTTTTCACCTCGGAGAAGGGAGCGACCGAAGTGCTGCGCTATATCGCCATTCCCGGCCGCTACGACGGCTGCGCCCCTTACGAGGAGGGTCAGCGCGCCTGGGCGACCTAGGCAGGTGAAGGTTGGGGCTGAGGTCCATAATCTTGAACAAACCCAAGAGTCCAATAAGAGAGTAAAATGATGCACGATCCAACCCAGTTCTTTTCCCTGAAAATGTTGGTATCACTGACTTGTGGCAGCGTGATGGCCTGCTCTAGCAGTGCGGAGACGGCGAGTGGAGGTGCGGGTGAAGAACTCGAACCCTGGCAGTTGGCCGAGAAGACGGAAGTGTGGGAGCCGGTGCCGTCCAAAGTAGAGGTGCCGTCTGGTGCACCACCCTCCGATGCGATTGCGCTGTTTGACGGCCAGGATCTAGAAGAGTGGGAGGCCGAGGATGGCGGTCCCGCCAAGTGGCTCGTCGAAGACGACGTCGTGACCGTCGCCCGGCGTCAGGGAGGTATTCGCACCAAGCGGGATTTCTGTGATATCCAGCTTCATATTGAGTGGCGCTCTCCCACAGATATCAAGGGAATGGATGGCCAAGACCGGGGCAACAGCGGTGTCTTCTTACAGGAACGTTATGAAATCCAGGTTCTGGATTCTCACGAGAACGAAACCTATCCTAACGGCCAGGCGGCCGCCGTTTACAAACAGCATATACCACTGGTCAATGCTACCCTCCCGCGCGGCAAGTGGCAGAGCTATGACATCATCTATACCGCGCCGCAATTTGATGCAGATAGCGAGCTCGAATCTCCCGCCTATGTGACCATATTACACAACGGGGTTCTGGTACAGAACCATGTGAAAGTTCAGGGAAAAACCGAGTGGATCGGAGAGCCTTCCTATGAAGCACATGGCTGTGCTCCCATATTTCTTCAGGATCACGACGCGGCTGTAAGCTTCCGCAATATATGGGTCAGGGAGCTTTAGTCTGACGGGCGACAACCACCCCGACAGAGTGGAGTAGCGCCACTCTGTCGGCCCGAAGAACTCAACGGGAAAAGCTGAAGCGCTTGAACAAATACGGGGTCCCAACTCTAATCAGTTAAATGCGCTGTCTTTACTGAGCTCGGAAATAGGAGTGAGGTCCACCTTTCGGAACTCCACTTCAGATCCTTCCGCTTGAAGCGCGATTTGTCCTTCAGTCGCCGTGGCATCAAAACCGTGATTCACCATATCCCCATTGACCCAAACTTTCACCTCGTCGTTCAGACACTCTACAACCATCGTATTCCACTCTCCGACGGGATTCTCAGAATCGTCAGTAAGATTCTTGATTCGTCGTTTTTTCCCTTCGGTAATACCCCATTCCTCTTTTGGGCCTCGACGGCTGGCCATATCGGGCACACTTATGTCCTCAACAATACACCAGAAGTCACCGGCATTTTCATGCATCATCTGTACTTCGATTGATTGTGGGAACATGTCGTACAGTGCCCGTGGCGTTGTGGCATGAACGATAATGCCACAATTCCCTGGCTCACCGGCGAATCGGTACTCTACTTCGAGACGATAATCTCTATACTGGTCATCAGTGATCAGATGCCCGCCAGGTGTCCCCAGGCTTACCAGCATGCCGTCTCTGACAATAAAGGGTTCATTCACCGCTGGATCATCATCCATGGCGGGTACGTCCATGTGCCATCCACTCAGGTCCTCACCATTGAATAGGCTTTTGGTTTCAGTTTGATGTTGTGATGTTGTCCCAGGTTTGGTCTGGCATGCGGTAGTAATAGCTGCCAATAGGCATACAATAATTAATTTATTCATAGGTGCGTCCTTCTACGTTGGCTGGTTTGTCTACTGACCTTCAGGCGTGTTGTTGACTGTTTTCGGATTTTTTTATGCAAAAAAGGGCAAAGGCATTATGCCTTTACCCAAGCCGTCTCAGCGGAAAGTGCTGAAATAATTAGAAGCGATAGCGGGCACCGAATGTCAATTGACGACCATTGTATTCCATTGCCACAGGACGGCTAATGGCACGCTGATAAGTCAAGAGACGCTCGTTGGTTAGGTTGCTGCCTTCCATTGTAAGGGTCAGGTTGTCGGTTATGTCATAGCTCGCACTCATGTCCACCTGGCCGTAATCGTCACGGAGCTCCGGCTCATTCTGTTCGTTGAAAGAGCTGAACAGATACTCGGATCGGTTGTTATACGCGACTCGTGCCTGTATCGGGCCCTGATCGTAGAACAGGATGAAGTTGTAGGATAAGTCGGACAGCCCCTCGACCTGATAGGTATCCGAAGACAGCTCTGGGGAGAACTTTGCAGAGCTGTCAACAACGGTGACGTTAGCCTGAACACCGATGCCGCCCAGAATCCCGGGAAGGTAAGTGAAGGAGTGGGTTCCGGCAAGCTCCCAGCCAGAGACATCGGCGCCCTCACCGTTGCGAGGCTTGGTCTCAAAGAAAGTTGAACCAAATACATCAACGGGAAGTGTGGTGTTTGAAACGAACGATTCAATATCCTTGTAAAAATAGGCCAGGGTGTAAGAGCTGTTGTCGTCCGGATACCACTCCAGCGATGCGTCGAACTGGCTCGCTCTAAATGGCGCCAACTCCGGGTTGCCGGTGTCGATAGTCTGTACACCCGCTCGAGCGTTAATATTGGTTGCTGTCGAAAGGCTGGTCAAAGTCGGGCGAGTCATGACTTCGGCCGCAGCCAGGCGCAGTGTTAGGTCAGGTTTGAGATCCATTGAAATATTGGCGCTGGGTAGGATGTCGCTGTACTCATTGGCGATCTCTGTTGGGCCGGTTTCTGTCGTTATTTCATTGTCCGGGAACACTTCCCGGAACGACAAAATTGTAGTGGTTTCGCCGGCGCTGACTTGATCAGTCTTGACTGCTCGAATGCCGAGGTTACCACTCCATGGGATGTCTCCGAAGTCGCCAGCAAAGTTACCCTGAATGTAGCCGCCCAACGTGTTTTCGCGGACTTTAGCTGATTCGCCAGGTTTCAGGACAGGATCGTAGGAGACTCCGGTGACGTCTTCGAGATAGCCAAACAGTCCGGGAACGTCGTAATTACGAAAAGCTCGAGGAAAGTTTCCTCCCTCCTCGGAGAAGAAGTCGCCAGGGTCGTATACATCACCGATCAGTTCGTCAGGGATATCTGTAACGTAGCCGCAAGGTGCGGCGCAGCCATCTACGGATGACCAGCGGCGAATCTCTTTGTCTCGTGCAGTAGCGGCCACACCGGCTTCAAATGAGGTCAATATGCCTTGGTCAATTTCCCAAGTGGCGTCGGTTTTGAATTCGTATACGGTATCCAGAACCCCGTCCGCGCTCTTTTCCATAAAGTGACCTCGGTAGAGGCTGGCGTCACTAGTGTCCTGTGAATGCAAAACGCTCGGTAGTGTGAAACTTCCGTCATAGTAGGCTTCCGGGCTGACGTAGCCGGTAACCGAGAAAAAGCCCCCCATGCCTCGGCTGTCGAGCTCAGCCTCGGAGAAAGATATATCGGTTTCCAGAGTGAAACTGTCGGTGGGCGAGAATCCAAGGTTGAAGCCTAGCTGCACGGTATCGGTCGCGCGAGGATCATTCCCTTGAACAGAGTCTACGCGCTGATTGAGGGTAGTGAAGCTGAGGATATTTTCCCCCTGTACGACTTCGTCCTCGTACGGTCCATCTTGCATGGGAGTCCAGGTCCCAATATGCCCGTCTTCCAGTTCAAATTTTGAATAGAGCCCATCCAGTACGGCATGCCACTGTTCATTGGGTTCCCACTCCAGCGCAAACGTTGCGCCCAGGCGTTCACGGTTGCCTTCTCGCACTTGATAGGAGATGTTGCGTTGACCCCAGGCATCCGGACTGTCATCACCATCGGTGTCGCGTAGCTCCCAGCCATTACTGGACATCAGGTCTGCGCGGAAATCGGAGTTATAATAGGCAATGGATGCGAGAGCGCCGAGTGTGCCGTCCCGGAACTGCTTACTGAACAGGCCCGACATCTTGGTGCCGGTGTTGTCGGCCAAGTCATCTTGGATCGCGTGAATGGAACCGACAGCGGTAATTGGATCCAGACTCAGGGGGCGCGCTGTTTTGATGTTGATTGTCGCGCCGATACTGCCCTCTTGCATGCTCGCGGTTGGGGATTTTATTACTTCGGCGCCGGAGATCAGCTCGGCGGCGATCACGTCAAAGTTGAATTCGCGACCCTGGTTGTCGGTGGCAAGGGTCCTGTCGTTGAAGCGAACACTGTTGTATTCGGGGCCCATGCCACGCACGGTAACTTGCTGGCCCTGACCCCGGTTGCGAGAGATCGCTACACCGGTAATCCGCTGCAGAGATTCGGCCACGTTAGCGTCCGGAAATTTGCCGATGTCTTCGGCTGCGATTACGTCCATTACAGTGTCAGCGTCCCGTTTCAAGTCCTGTGCTCGGTTCAGGCTGCCTCGGATGCCGGTTACCAACACCTCTTCCAGAGTTCCGGCGGAGGTATCTTGAGCAATGGCTTGGGCGCCTGCCAGCGAGGACATAGCCAGCAGTACGGCACCGGATAATTTATTTTTTTGTAGCATGGAGTGATTCCCCTTAACGTCTTCATCGGTTCGAATAAAGAGCTGACCGTTGTTGCTGAACGAAAGCTGTAGTCCGGTTCCTTCGAGCAATGAAATAGCCGCATCCACCAGGGAGTAGCGACCTTTCAGTTCGGCGGTTTCAATGCCAACGACCTTGTCGTAGGGCACTATCACCGTCATATTGGATTGCCGGGCAAATTCGGTCAGCGCGACGTCCGCTCTTTGTTTGGGAATGTTGAATTGATTGGCAGCGCCCAGCGCTGGGCTCTCGGCGTCAGCCGGAGTTGCCCAAAACAGTATTGGTGTGAACAGGGCGATAACATTCTTATTCAATTCAACATCTCCCCAACGGGACAAACCCCGTTATTGAGTAGGACGAGCGGGAAATAATTTTCCTCCATACCTTTCTTCAATTTGATTGCGTAAAGTGCCAAAAAAGGGTAAAACGCCACTATAGCCTATAACAAACCCGCAGTATGTGCCCGTGGTCAAGTCTGGCGCTAACGCAATGGTGATTCATAATAACGTGGAGTTCTATAAGCATAGGATGAAATCGGTGTCTGTGTGCAGTTTCAGGAGCGTTCGCAGTCCTCTTGGTATGGTCTTCAAGACGTTTAGGTGGACAGGGCTACTGGAGGGTGGGTGCCTCGGTGCCTTGATGCTGCTCAGTGCGATGGCTGTCTGTGCTGACTATCCCGGTACTGAGCTGGCTCCCGGACTCTATGTGGTGCTGCCCGAATCTATGGCGGTGCGTGCTTATCGTAAAAGTAGCAGTGATGACTTTCCCATTTTGATTGGTGACCTGGAAGGGGAACCTGCTTATTTCCTGGGCGCTGTCAAAGTACAGCGGAGGAAGAGAAGCAACGTTTTATGGACAAAACTGGAAAAGGAGCTTCGCTATATCGGCCCGTCAGATAGCCTTTCGGTGATTGCTCGCGGTGGCTTTACCACAGGTGCGGGCCAAGCAGTAAGGTATCGAGGTTACCGGTTTCGGCACGAGGATGGCCTTCGGCGGCAGGTCTATTTCCTGTTACGTAGCGATACCCAGGTTTATTGGTTGACCCTCACGGCGGTGGAAGGTGCAGAGCTTGAAGTGGTTATCCCTCTCGCACAGGCGCTGATTCGACGCACCCATCTAGTTGAATAGGTGCGCCGAAGCGCTACTTACTGGCAGCTGTAGACGATAAACGTCTGACGGCCGTCTTCGGGTTTGGTCTTCGGAATAATGGTATCGCCACCCAGGTTCACGGCTTCGTTCTTGCCCAGGGTCAGCAGCTCGCTGGCTACTTTTTCGTCGCTGCGGCTGATCGGCCCGACACTGTCGGCCACTTTCACATTGGTTTCGCTCAGTTTTTCGCAGCCACGCACATTGCCTTCCCGGCCCACGACCACATCCTCGGCGGACGGATCGGTTTTGACCCAGGTGCAGGCACTGGCAACAGTGGCGATAAGGATTAACAGGGAGAGTTTTTTCATGGAGGTAATCCTCGAGTCGATGATTGGGGGAAGTTTCCGCATTGCCCCGGTCAGACCGCAGATGTCGGTCGGGGTTCACGGCACTGTTCCACCATCTTAACTCAAAGGGCCGTGCCGGCGCACAATTGCGTGCGCCGGGAGTTCGCTCAGAGCCTCATTGGCGCCTGAAAGAACGCAAAGCGATCAGCGCCAGCGCCGCCGCCACCAGAACGAGTCCGATATTGATCCAGAGCGCCGCCCCGGCCAGTGCCTGGGCACCAAACACCAACAGGTGACCCAGCGCGAGCAGGAGCAGGCATGCCACCGTGAGCCATTGCAGCCAGCGGCGGCTGAGTGCCTCCCGGTCGAGCCACTGGGCGCCGCCCATGGCGACGACAATGGTGCCCCAGAAGATCGCGACCGAGGGCCAGCCAATGAGCACCTGGGTAATGGCGCTGAGGGCGAAGGCCAGGGGAGTGCCCCAGACCAGTCCCACCCAGAGGTTGTTGAGGTAGTCCCGGTGTTTGCGCTTGGCCAGCCAGATGTTGATGCCGCTGACAGCGATGACCGTCAGTGCCAGACCCAGCAACAGATACAGCAGTTTTACCCCAATGCCACCGAAGTGCCCGAAGTGCAGCCGGTACACGGAGAAAATCGCCTGCCGACCGGGCTCGCCATCGCTGAAGCCCACCTTGTTGAGAAACTCACCCTCGCCACTGAACAGAAACTGTTCGGCGTAGATCAGCCGGTCCGGGTAGTGGGTGCCGACAATGATATGTTCCTCGTCGGTGTCCGGGTGCTCGATGGTCACATAGATCGGCCGGGCACCCTCGGGCGCCATGGCCAGCGTTTGCTGTACCGACCGGGCAATGGCCAGGGGGCCTTTGGAGGGTTCGAGTTCCGGATGGCCGCCATAGACCTCCTCGACCACCGCGTCAGTGTCGCCCTCGAAGAAGGCCTCCGCCGCCACCCAACTGAACAGACTGGCCAGGCCGAAAAAGGCACCGGTTACCGCGATCATGATATGGAAGGGCGCGCCCCAGACGCTCAGGCGGTTGTGCAGGTCGGTCTGCTCGAGCCGGGCATTGCCCTTGCGCCGGAAGTGAAAGGCGTCCTTGAACAGCCGCGGGTGCGAGAGCAGCCCGGAGATGATCAGGGCGCAGAGCATGGCCCCCAGGGCACTGACCAGAATCATGCCCCAGCTGGTGGGCAGGTGCAGATACAGGTGCAGGTCGGTCAGCAGGTGCGTCCAGGGGTGGGCGGCAGACTCGCCCAGTGAGCCATCCGGGTTGAGCGTACGGCTGCTGTGATCGGACATCAGCAACGTGCGCGGCATGCCCGGGCGGGGCAGCAGGACATAGGCGTGCTCGGTGGCTTCCTGGTCCTCCATGAAGGTGTGGTAGGCGCGCTCGATTCCTTCGGGATTGATCTCGGTAAACTCGGCCACCGCCGGGGTTTCCCAGCGTTCAAACTCCTGATACAGGACTGAAAGGGTGCCCGAGAGGCACACCCAGTACATCAGAGCGCCGGTCAGCAGCCCGAGCCAGCTGTGGCTGGCGAGCGAATTCTTGACCAGGGCGGGGGATAATTTAAAGGCCATAATAGGAGGCAGTCAGTCAGAGAAAAAGATAGGCCGCGGCCAGAAGCCCGACAATGAGGAGGGTCAGCGCCGGGCGCCAGCGTTTGGGGTCGGCGCAGGCCCAGTAGCTGGCCGCGCCCCAGAGCACGGGCGCAAACAGCACACCCAGCACCAGGGTGTTCACTCTCTCCCAGGGCAGCCAGTCGGTGACCGCCAGGCTGACCAGCGCGCTGGCCACGGCGGCCAGGGGCACACTCACCAGCAGAAGCCACAGCTGTCTTGCGAGCGCCGCCAGAGCGGGCCAGCGAAAGCCCCGCTGCTCGAGCTTGGTGTCCCGCGCCGGCTGCCTCACTTGGGCCCGGTGCAGAATCAGACCCCATGCCAGCAGCGCGGGGACGAACAGGGCAAAGGTCACGGCAAATTCAGCCGGCTGGGCCAGCAACCAGAGCCCCAGGGCGGCCACCAACAATGCCCAGCCCAGTGAGCGCAACGCCACGGGCTTGGGCGGCCGGGCGCGCCAGCTGTAGAGCAGCCCACCCAGACCCGCCAGGCTGGTGAGCGTGGCGGCCGTTCCAATAATCCAGCTCATGATGTACAACTCGGTTGATGGCGGCCGGGAAGCGAGGGTCCGCCCGGAAAAGAGACAAGTGACAGATACGCATGATAAGGAGAGTTATTATCATTTGCAACAAGTGCGAGGTGATCTGATATGACCACACCAAAACCGTCGGGCCCGGCCCGCCATTTCCGGATCAGTGGCCGGGTTCAGGGCGTTTCCTACCGGGCGAATACCCAGGACAAGGCCCGCGAGTTGGGGCTGGCCGGCTGGGTCCGCAACTGCGCGGACGGTCGGGTAGAAGCGCTGGCATGCGGCGACGCCGATGCGCTCGATGCCTTTGAAGCCTGGCTCTGGCAGGGGCCGCAGTTGGCCGAGGTCAGTCAGGTGGAGGCCCGTGATGCGGACCCGAGCGAGGGCGACGGTAAGGATTTTGTGATTCGCTAGCGCCTTGCAGGGAGCCTTGATATATAGAGCGGAGCGGCTCAGGCAGGCGTCCCATTGTGGCGCCTGAAGTAACATTTTTGGTGGTCTGCTAATCCAGGTGTCGGAGCTCACCGTATAAGAAGCAAATAATGAACAGGAGCTACCACCTTATGTCCGATTTAGTACAGGTTGTCTATGTCAGCCGCGCCACCTTCAAGCCCATGCCCACGGCGGCCGGGGGCGTTGAGCCCCATGTGGCGCGTATTCTCCAGCAGTCGCGCACCAACAACCCCCGCCTGGGGATCGGCGGCGTGCTCTATTACGGCGAGGGATCATTTTTTCAGTGTCTGGAGGGCGAGCGCCCGGTCGTGGAGGCGCTGATCGAGAAACTGCGCATGGATGACCGGCACAAGGATTTCAGAATCATTCACCAGGTGGATATCAAAGAGCGGCAGTTCACCGACTGGTCCATGAAGTACATCCCCACCAGCGATGTGGTCAAAGGTCTGCTCAAACAGGCCGGCTACCAGCGTTTTGATCCCTACCAGTTTGACGAGGCCATGGTGCGCAAGCTGTTGAAGACCTTTCGCGATTTGAACGCCGAAGGTGCCGGTACTGGCAGCGGAAGCACTCGGGCAAAGCCGGCGGCTCCCGCCTCGGCCAGCCCGCTACCCTTCGTGCTCGCCGGTGTGGTCATCGTGATACTGCTGGTGGTCGTGGGGGTGTTTGTGCTCTGATCGGCTGATCAGAGCCTGCTCATCAAGGCTACCACATCAGATCGTCCGGGATGACGTAATCCTTGTAGGGATCATCCTCGTCCGGCTCGTCGCTGGGCTTGCTGTTGGCGACGATCAGAGCCTGCTCGTCGCGCTGGGCGATCTTGTCGGCCACCACCCGGGGGACCAGCTCGTAGCGCTCGCCCGAGCGGACGATCACCAACTGGCCGCGGCTGATCTGCTGGTGCACCCGCGGGGTGACCACCATCTTCTTGATGGTCTTGCCGTCGGTAAAATTGTACTCCACTTCGCCCTCGCCGGAGGCCAGTTTGGCCTGCCGGTGGGTTTCGATCAGTTGTTTGATCTGAGCGGCAATGGCCCGCTGCTGCGCTTCCTCCTCGCGCTGACGATTGAGCGCGCGATCGCGCTCGGCCTTTTGCTCTTTGGCGGCCTGGGCCGACTGGCGGATCTCGGCGTGGGGGTCTTCGCCGGTGTGGCGCGCCTGCTTTTTCTGCTTGCGCTGCTCTTTTTTGACCTGCTTGGCTTTCTTGTCGTCCACCAGTCCGGCTTTCTGCAGTTGATCCTGTAGGGAGGGCATAGTCGTTACCGTTTGGGTTGTGCTCGTTAAAGGTCATTATGCCAGTTCTGCCGACCCACTCGCCAATGCTGACGGGTAATCGGGTCAATGCCTGCTGGCGACGGTTTCCAGGGTCACCGGCACCGACTTGAAGGCCGGGGTCTGGCTGCGCGGATCCTGCTCGGTACCGATCAGGATATTGGCCTCGGGATAATAGGCGAGCAGGGAGCCGGCGGGCAGGTTGAAGGGGTAGACGAGCAGGTCCTCCATCGTCCCGTGAGCCGAGCGTAAAGTGGCCCGATCGCCGGGTTTCAGGTTCAGTCGGGCGCGGTCTTCCGGTCCCACCAATACGCACCAGCGCTGCTCGGTGCCCCGGTAGCTGTCACTCTCTTCGTAAATGATGGAGTTGAACTGACCTTCGCTGCGGATGCTGGCCAGAGTGAAGGGGTAATCGGTGTGTTGTGCCGGCGGCAGCGTGTGGACCTGAAAGCGGGCCCTGCCATTGGGGGTGTTGAAGGCCGGAGTTCTCAGGAGTCGGCCGCCAATGGTAAATTCCTGCCGGCTGGTGTCGATTTCGGCCAGCGCTTCCATTCCCGGCACAGTCGCGGCAATGGCCGAGCGCACCCGTTCATGCTCGCCCATGGCCGCAAAATCCAGCGGTCCAGCGGGTAGTAAGCGCTTACCCAGTTCCGCCAGGATCGCCACTTCGGAGCGCACATTGGAGAGGCGGCGGATGCCACCATCGCTCAGGCGCACATAATTGAACATGGACTCCTGCGTGGTGCTCTGGGGCTCTTCATCCCGGGCGGTGACCGGCAGAATCAGTGCTTCGCTGTTTTCCATACCGTGGATGTGGCCCTGATTCAGAGTGGTGGTCAAGTACAGCTTGAACCCGACCCGGTCCAATGCCCGCCGGGCAAAAGTGGAATCCGGAGTGGCCGCGTAGAGGTTGCCGCCCATCAACAGGGCCGCATCCATGTCACCGGCCTCTGCCGCGCGCAGGCAGGCGAGGGTGTCCAGCCCGGTCGAGCGCGGCAGGGTCAGGTCAAAATGCGACTCCAGCGCCGCCAGCACATCGTCGGAAAGCACCGGCTTCACGCCGATGGTGCCAATCCCCTGCACGTTGCTGTGCCCGCGCAGGGGTAGCAGTCCGGCCGAGGGTTTGCCCAGCATTCCGCGCAGTAGGGCGAGATTGGCGATGGCTTCGACGTTGTCCACGCCATTGCGATGGTGGGTAACGCCCATGCCCCAGGCGAACACGGCCCGCTCGGCGCGGGCGTAATCTGCTGCCAGGGCTTCGATATCGGCCCGGCTGAGGCCGCAGGCGCTGGTCAGGGACATCCAACTTGTCTGTGCCAGATCGGCCCGATAGGCGTCGAAGCCCTCGGTATGGGTTTCGATAAAAGCGGTATCCAGCGCGTGCTGCTCCAGTAGCGCCTTGCCCACGGCTTTGAGCAAAGCAAGATCCGACCCGATGTTTGGCTGCACATAGCGCGAGGCAATCCAGGTGCCGCCACTCAACATGGATCTGGCGCTCTTGGGCACCGCAAAGCGCACCAGTCCCGGCTCCCTGGCCGGATTGATCACAATGACCTGACCTCCGCGTTCACGGCAGTGCTGGAGCTGGTGGACAAAACGTGGGTGGTTGGACGCCGGGTTGGCGCCGATGACAAACACCAGGTCGGACTGGCCCAGATCTTCAAGGCTGATGGTCGCGGTGCCCGTGCCGATCACATTGCCCAGCCCCACGCCGGTGGCCTGATGGCAATAGTAGGAGCAGTTGTTGACGTTGTTGGTGCCGTAGAGTCGCGCCAGCAGCTGCAGGACAAAGCCGGCCTCGTTGGAGGAGCGGCCGGAGGAGTAGAAAAAGCTGCGCTCGGGCTCGGTGGCAGCAAAGCGCTCGGCCGCCAGCGTCAGCGCCCGGTCCCAGTCGATGGGCTGGTAGCGGTCGCTGTCTTTGGCTTTGTAGAGAGGTGTGTTCAGGCGCCCCAGGTTTTCCAGCTCCCGGGCGGAGAGGTCACGGAAGTCCGCCAGCGGGTGTTCGAACAGCTCCTCCGGAATGGGCGGCTGGATATCCGTGGACTGGGCCTGAATGCTCTTGTTGCACACCGAGGGAAACTCGTCCAGCTCGTTGGTCATGCCGCCGTGCTGTCCGCCCATGCCCAGCCCGCAGGCCTTGCAGGTGTTGCGGGACTTGAGCGCCTTGGTGGAATTGAGCAGTCCGATCCGGCTCAGGGTCCTGAGCGTGTACAGCACTTTCTTGGGTCCGCCGCCGACAATGGCGACAGCCTCGGTTTCGTCTCTTTCGGCCATTGTCGCCTTTTCTCCTCAACACAGTCTCGCCAGATTATGCTCAATGCCGGAGGAGGGCAATACGTCGATTGAAGGAGACGATCTGCTTCTTACAGGTGGCGCACAAAAAACGGGGACCACCTGGGTCCCCGTTTGACGTTTCACCTTGAAAGGCTGAACAGCCTCAGGTGTTACTCGACGCGAGCGGCCAGTGCTTCTTCGATCTTACCGCGAAGCTCTTCGTCCTGACCGGCCTGGTTGGCGATCTGCTGATACTTCTCGATGGACAGGCCGCTCTCGTCAACGGCGCTCTGCATCTCGCCCTGGGCTTCCTGCTGCAGTTCGGTGGCCTTCTCGGGATCTTCCACTTCCTGCAGCTTCTGGGTGTATTCCTGGTTGACGCCCTGCACGGCCATGTAGGCATCGACAAAGCCCTCAACTTCTTTATCGCTCACCTCAATCTGCTCAGCCTGGGGCTGTGCGCCGGGAGCGGCCTGTTGACCACCTTGCTGCGGTGCACCGCCCTGGGCGGATACGGTGGCGGCGCCGAACAGCAGACCGGCGGCGGCCAGCAGTGCGAGTACCGGATGTTTAACAGCGGAGTTGGTTGTAGTACGCATGATGGTTCTCCTCATCTTGATTTGAAAGTGACTCAAAGAGTCTTTGCGTTTGCGTACTAACACTGGAGCAACACCCGTACCAGGTTCTCGAAAAAAGTATAACTGACTGTTTTCGTTGATTTTTTAAGGGAGGGGGAGGGGTGTGAGTAGATCGAAAGTGCTGTGCCCGTGCCGCCCATGTGCCAAATTGGCCGGTTCCTTCTGGCACAGAACCACTTCAGGATGCGGTGGGGTCGGTCGTGCGGCTGTGAGGCGCCGAATTCGCGGAGGTAGGCGCTGGCAGAGCACGGTGCAGCGTGACGAGTTGGCGACGCTTTGATGGCCGGCGGTGTTTGACGCCATACAGGAAAAGCGCGCTGCCCGCCGCCATCGCACCCAGCCCCGCCCAGATTTGAGTGGTGACGGCCGCGTCGGAAAGCATCTGCTGTTCGTTGGCATCGACGGCTGCCTGGTGATCGCCGTTAAAATGAGAGTAGCTGCCATACAACAACCCCTGGGTGCCGGCCAGGATGACCACGATCGCAATCAGTTTGAAAATGTTCACTCTATTACCTCCTTTTCGGTAAATAAGCTTTGAGCGCCAGCAATGGAGGATTTGATGTCAGATAATAAGTCTTTGTGGCACTAATAGTCTGTTCGCTAACCCACATCGCACAGTCGTTGCCCGTAAGTGTGTTACATTAATAAGCTAGAGCATCAAGAATGCTTCCAGGGAGTTGACCCGATTCGGGCTGGTACACCATGTCAACGGATTACACATCGAGGCTCCAATGAGCGACACGTCAGATATCATGCACAACCACCTGTTGGCGGCACTATCGGAAACCGCCCGGCAGCGTATACTCCCCAAACTAAAACACGTGGAAATGTCACTGGGCGACGTCATTTACGAGTCGGGCCAGACCATCGAGTATGTCTATTTCCCGGTCGACTGCATCATTTCGCTGCTGTACGTCACCGTCAACGGATCCTCGGCCGAAATATCGGTGGTGGGCAAAGAGGGGATGGTGGGCGTCGCGGTGGTCATGGGAGGGGAGAGCACGCCCAACCGGCTGGTTGTGCAGAGTCGCGGTTACGCCTACCGGCTGCCGGCGGCCGAGTTAAAACACGAGTTCAACAACCACTCTGAAATCCGTGTTCTCACCCTGCGTTTTACCCAGGCGCTTATCACCCAGATGTCGCAAACGGCCGTTTGCAACCGTCACCACTCCATCGATCAGCAACTGTGCCGCTGGCTGTTATTGTCGATGGACCGGTTGGAATGCAACCAGCTCAACATGACCCAGGAGCTGATTGCCAACATGCTGGGGGTACGACGCGAGGGGGTGACCGAAGCGGCCGGAAAGCTGCAAAAGCTGGGGGTGATCGAGTACCGGCGGGGCAGAATCATCGTCCTCGATCGCCCCCAGTTGGAAGCGCTGTGCTGCGAATGTTATGACGTGGTCAAACGCGAGACCAATCGCCTGCAAGTCCAGGGCATACATTTCTAGGCGTCGAGTGAACGTTTGAATGGCGGGTTTTCGGATATCCCCGCGCGATGGCGTTTGTGGGCGGTTTTAACCCGATACATCGCCGCATCCGCATGAGGCAGTAATTTCTCCAGAGTGTCGCCGTTGTCCGGATAGACACTCACGCCGATGCTCAGCTCGAGCGAAATATCCTGCCCCCCCACCTGCAACAGATCAGTGGCGGCCTCGCGCACTTTGTCGACCACCGCAAAGGCCTGTTCGGGTTGCTCGAGGTCGCTCAACAACACCACGAACTCATCACCGCCGTGCCGGCAGACGTGATCGGTAACCCTCACACACCCCAGCAACTTGCGCCCCAGGCTTTTCAGAATGAGGTCGCCATGACTGTGGCCCAGAGAGTCGTTCAACTCCTTGAAGTTATCCAGGTCAATAAAGAGCATCACCATTTTCTTGCGGTGCCGGCGTGCCAATGCCGCCGCTTGCTCAAAGCGTTCGGCAAAGGCATGGCGGTTCAGCAACCCTGTCAGGGGGTCGTGCTGTGCCAGGTAGGTCATCTTGGCGGTGGTTTCATAGGAGTAGCGGGCATCGTGAAACATCACCAGTGAGCCCACTACCTCACCCGCTTCGTTGTGCAGCGGTGTGGCCGAGTCTTCGATGGCCATTTCATGCCCGGCGCGAGTCACCAGGAAGGCGCTGTTGTGAAGCGCAATGGCGCGATCGGTCTCCATGACTTTCCGGGCAAGGTTCTCCCGGGTCTCAAGTGTATTAATGTCTTTGACGTGAAAGACGTCCTCCAGTGCACGGCCGACCGCTTCCTGGCGGCTGAAGCCGGTCAGCACTTCCGCCGCCCGGTTCATGTAGGTAATCTTCGTCTCGGTATCCGTGCTCATCACGGCGTCCGCAACAAAGTCGAGCATTGCCTGCGCCCGTTGATTCTCTTCGGTGTCGGTATTTTTTTTTCCGCTCGACTTCCAAATCACCGGGATCTTTATCTCCCGGGCAGGAATGCTGACGGCACTCTTGGCGTTTTGCTCAATAGTGGCCACCCATGGGGGGGCCGCTCCGGGCCTGTGACCGGATTCCAACATAGTTGTACCTCCTAGTGCTCTATGATGACTTCAACGCGACGGTTCTGTTGGCGTCCCGTTGCCGTTTCGTTGCTCGCGACCGGACGCTCCATCCCGATGCCCGAGACGTCAATTCGTCGGCTCTGGATGCCCCGTTCGGTCAGGTAGCGACGGACCGATTCGGCGCGCTGACGAGACAGGGTCTGATTGAAGGCGGCGCTGCCGACATTGTCGGTGTGGCCCTCGATCAGAACGTCTCTTTCCGGATACTCGTTGAGAAAGGTCACCAGCTTTTCAAGATTGCGGTTGTCGCCACTTTGTAGCTCGGCGCTGCCGCTCGCAAACAGGACGTCACCCAGCGTGAGCACCAGGCCGCGATCCGTGGTTTTGGCCTGCAGTTCTTCAATCTGTTGCTGGAGCTCTGCGGTCTCCCGGGCAGACATCTCGGTAGCCTCTTCCGCTGCCTGGCGCGCTCTTCGGGCCTCGGCGCGGGCCTGATCGACTTCGCGGGTGCGCGAGGCGAGTCGGGCCTCCTCGCGCTCCTCACTCAACTGCTCCCGAGCGGCTTCGGCTTTGCGTGTGGCGGCTTTCGCAGCGGCGATGGCGACCATACGATCGGCCATGTACACGCGGTGCTCGGCCAGTGCGGCCTCGTCGTCATCCAGTGGTTGCTCGGCGAGCCGGACCGCTTCTTCCGCGTCCCGCAGCTCTACCCGTGCATGGCGCACCATATCGGGATTGCTCTGCAGGGCATTCAGCTCGGCGCGCGCCTCAGCCGCACCGGGGGGCGCCACAGGCGCGACGGCACAGGCGGTGAGCAGGATGGAAGAGAGCACGACGGCGGAGCCGATTGTTCCCAGCGACGGTTTTTTTACAAAGGGTAGGGTTTTCATTGTTGGTCTCCTCCACGGCGCATCTCTTCTCTCAGAGCCTCGGCGCTGCGTTCCATTTGGCGATTGATGGCGGCTGCTTTGGCTTCCTCGGTCCGCGCCTTGGCCAGCGCAGCCGATACGCGGGCCTGCTCAGCCAGCCGCTCAGCTTCGAGCATTCGTTCCTCTGACACGGCTCTCTCGGCCGCTGTCAGTTGTGCCTGAGCTTCTTCCAGTTCGGCGGGGGCATATTGTCGAGCCTCGGCCTGCTCGGCATTTTCAATGGCACCTCTGGCGTTATTGAGTGATTCGGTGGGCGCCACCGGCGCTGACGCACAGGCCGACAGGAGTAGTGCGGTTAAAAGGCCGCCGACAAGGGCACGTGAATGCTGGGTTAGAATTCTGATGGGAGTGAAACTCATGGCGTCGTATCCTTTGATGTTAAATTGCCCGACATCCACTGTACGTTCGGGTCCTGTCAAACTGAATCAGTTCGACGCTCCTTATACTACGACGGCCCACATTGCACTTCGGTACGCTAGCGCACACAAGATGTCACTCTTATAGAATCAACGCCCCTGTAGTTAAAGCGGGCACTCTGGAGTACTATGATCAGTAGAAGCGAAACAACCTGAGGAGCCAAGATGACTGATAGACAGGGATTCTCCGCTGTTGGGCACCGAACTCAACTACGAGACAATGCCGAAGAGCTGATTCACAAGGGCGCCGCGCCCTCGGTCGGGGGCACAACGCTGGGTGTCGATGCTTTGGAGCTGTTGTATCGCCGGGCGAGCAACCCAGAGTTTGCGGCCGATGCGCTGAAACTCCTCCATGAATTGCAGACTCATCAGGTCGAGCTTGACCTTCTGTTTGATCAGCTCCAGGCGAGTGAAGAAGAGCTGACCGAAGAGCTGGCGCACTACAAGGCGCTTTATGACCTGGCCCCGGTGCCCTACCTTATCGTGGATTCCAGTGGCCGACTGGTGGAGAGCAATCAGGCAGCGGGAAAACTGTTTGGTCTTAGCGCTGAGCGCCTGAGTGAGCGTTACCTGAATGACCTTCTGTCACCGTCCAGTCGAGAGACCGTGAACTCCATGATCCAGGAGGTGGTGTCTTCAAAATCAGGGACATCCTGTTCGGTGGAGTTATCCAGCGAGCTCGGCGTTGACGGTCCGCTCACGCTTGAAGCGAAGCTGGGGTCGTACTCCGATCGTGTTTTGATGGTGCTCTCACCGGATTCAACTACCCCCGGTTCCTGATGCGTATTGTTGGCATAGGGGCATCCGCCGGCGGTCTGGCGGCGCTGGAAGACTTTTTCCGGAATACGCCGGCGGATACCGGAATGGCGTTTATCGTCGTGCAGCACCTGGACCCCACCCAAAAAGCCCTGCTGCCCGAACTGTTGCAGCGCATTACCTCCATGCCGGTGCAGGAGGCGCAGGACAACCAACGCATTGAGCCCAATGCCGTCTACGTGATTCCCTCCAATGCCGAGCTCAGGGTCGTGGACGACCGGCTCAAACTGGAGCCTCCCCACGAGCCGAGGGGGATGCGCCTGCCGATCGATGTGCTGTTTTCCTCACTGGCCAGCGCCCAGGGTGATCGGGCCATCGCGGTGGTGCTGTCAGGAATGGGTTCTGATGGCACCCTGGGGCTGCAGGCCATCCGCGCGACCGGCGGGCTCGCCGTGGTGCAGGAGCCGGAGTCGGCGCAGTTTGATGCCATGCCCCGCAGTGCCATCGCGGCCGGTTGTGCGGATATTGTGGCCCCGCCCGGTGAGCTGCCCGAGCGTATCCTGGCGTACGCCACCCGCGTAAGTGAGCCGGCCGAGAGTGAGCGGCCCCAGAGTTCGCCATCGGTCAAGTCAGTGCAGCCGATCGAGCCCATCATTGCCATACTGCAACACAAAACCCGGCACGACTTTTCCCTGTATAAGTCCAGCACGCTGTTTCGGCGCATCGAGCGGCGCATGGCGATCCACGACATTGCGGATTTTGCAGACTATGCCCGGTACCTGACGGAAAACAGCCAGGAAGTGCAGCTGCTATTCAAAGAGATGCTCATCGGTGTCACCCGTTTCTTCCGTGATGCCGAGATCTGGGAGTATCTGCATGACGAGGCGCTTCCGGTCCTGATCGAACCACTTCCGACCGGCTACCACCTCAGGGTCTGGGCGGTGGGCTGTTCCACGGGAGAGGAGGCGTATTCCCTCGCCATGGTTTTTACCGAGGTGCTGGAACAATTGGGGCGTTCGAGCGACATGACACTGCAAGTGTTTGCCTCGGACCTGAGCTCGGAGATGATTGAAACCGCGCGGCGGGGGCGTTATCCGCACACGATAGAAGAGCAGGTCTCCAGGCCGAGGCTGGAGCGTTTTTTTATCAGGCACGAGCATGACTATCAGATTCATCAATCGATTCGCGACCGGGTGCTGTTCGCGCATCACGATATCATTCTCGATCCGCCCTTTACCAAAATGGACCTGATTGCCTGTCGAAATCTTCTGATCTACTTTGATCCGATGCTCCAGCGCCGGATCTTTCCGCTGTTTCACTACAGTCTGCGTGAGCAGGGGCTGCTGCTTCTGGGCAACTCGGAGACGGTGGGCCGGCTGAGCCACCTGTTTGCACCGCTGAAGCCGAGTCTGCGGCTCTACCGAAAGCAGGAGCACGAATCCATTCGCCGCTCCGACTTTTTGTTAAAATCCTTTCCACCTTTGTCCAACCTCTCCAGGGAACAACCCATGTCGGCAAAAAACCAGCCCTCCGGGGGCGCAGACAACCTGCAAAGCGCCGCTGATTACCTGCTGCTGCAGGTTTATTCACCGGCGGCCGTGGTTCTCAACCGGGAGGCTGATATCGTCTATATCAGCGGCCGGACCGGCAAATATCTGGAACCGGCCGCCGGAAAAGCCAACTGGAACATCTACGCCATGGCGCGCGATGGCCTGCGTGCGCCCCTGCACAAAGCGTTACAGCAAGCCCCTCTGCAGAGGGAGCCGGTGGAGCTGAGCGGGGTGGCCGTTCAAAACGGGGAGGGAGTGAAACGGGTGGATGTGATCGTGCAGGCCCTGCGAGAGCCGGCGGTCCTGAAAGACATGACCCTGGTTGTATTCCGGGACGCCGGGGCCGTCAGCCGGAACCTACCTTCAGGCGACGCCGTGGAGCCTGCCTCCGACGACAGTCGCTCCGAAGATATTCAGCAGTACGAGCAGGCCATTGAGCGTCTGAGCGAAGAGGCGAGACACTCCCGGGAAGAACTTCAGGCGTCCAATGAGGAGTTGCAATCCACCAACGAAGAACTGCAGTCCGCCAATGAGGAGCTGACCTCGTCCAAGGAAGAAATGCAGTCAATGAACGAAGAGCTGCAGACCATCAATACCGAGCTGCAGACCAAGCTGGATGATCTGGCGTTGGCACAGAGCGATATGCAGAATGTGCTCAACAGCATTGAAATTGCGATTCTGTTTATGGATCAGGACCTCAATGTCCGCCGCTATACCGCTCGGGCGGCCTCCATCATCAGTCTGCGCGAGAGTGATGTGGGCCGGCCGCTGAGAGAGCTGACCACCGTTCTGGAATATCCGCTGCTGGAAGAGGATGCCCGGGAAGCGCTAGATACTCTGAAAGTCAGTGAAAAGCAGATCACCACACACGAAGGTCGTTGGTTCTCAGTCAAAATCATGCCCTACCGTCGTCTGGACAACGTGATTGATGGCGTGGTCATGACCATGGTGGATATCACCGAGACCAAAAAGCTGGAGTCGTCTTTGCGCGAAGAGTCCGGGATCAAGAGCAGCGAAAGTTGATTAAAACGCCCTTTGTTAGCTACCGCACTGATTTCCTCTCAAAGTTTGCCTATTGTGAAACCTCGCACTGCTTCCCGCCTGACCAGGGCGGGGGCAGCATGGAACGGGAACCACTCTCTGAGGTTTAGCTCATGAACAAGAATCAGGTAGAAGGTCGTAAGACCGAAGGAAAGGGAAAAGCCAGGGAAGTTGCTGGCGAGGCAACCGACGACAAGAGCCAGGAACTCAAGGGAAAGGCCGATCAGCTGGGCGGCAAGGCTGAAGCCAAATACGGTGACATGAAAAGCGGCAACAAACATAACAATAAATGACAAACTCGGCCGCAGAGCTCGATAATCGACTCTGAACCGAGTTAATGGCGCCAGGCGCCCGGAATCTCCGGGACCCTGGCCACATTACGGCGGCGGAAGATCGGGATTGATCTTCAGTCGCCTTGTTCCTCAAAATCGTAGCGAAGTGGCAGTTGCTGACGGATATCGTCCAACACCGCCATGATGGCCACGCTTTCCGCCACGGGAATCACCGGGCTCTCCAGCAGGCCGGCCCGCAGACAGCGGGCCGCTTCACGGACCTGGTAGACAAAGCCATTGTCGGCATTCGTCGCCGTCAGAGTCTCTTCGCTTGTAATCTCCCGACCCTCGATCCGTTTGACAGTGAAAGCGTCGCTCTGCTGAAACTCGGGGTATTCGATCGAACCCCGGTCGCCAAAAAACAGCGCTTCCTGGCCCATCAGCAGGTTGAAGCTGGTGTTCACCGTGGCGATGCAACCGGAAGGGAAGACAAACTGGTAGGAGGCGATCTCGTCGACGCCGGTGTCAGTGAAGCGACAGGTCGCGTGGGTCTTCTCCGGCAGCTCGCCTAGCAGATAGCACAACATGCTCAGCGGGTAGATGCCCATGTCCAGAGTCACGCCGCCGGCGAGGGCCGGATCGAAAAGCCGGGGCCGATAATGGTCCGGCGCAATGCCACCAAAGTTGATGTTGGCGACCTTGATCTCACCGACCGTGCCATTTTGCAGCGTATCGCGCAGTTTGCTCATGCTGGGCAAAAAACGCGTCCAGATGGCTTCCATCAGAAAACAGTGATTCTCCTGGGCGGTTTTTTGCAGCAGGTGCGCCTGCTCGGCATTGACCGTGAAAGGCTTCTCGATCACCAGATGTTTGCCATGCTCCAGCGCCAGCAAGGCGTTGTCGGCATGGAAGTTGTGCGTGGTGGCGATATAGATCACATCGACATCCGCCCGATCGACCAGCGATTGGTAAGTCTCGGCCGCTATGTCGTATTCCCGGGCAAAGGCGTCGGCTTTTTCCGGTGTCCTGGAGGCCACCGCCACCAGCTCGCAGCCGGATTCCAGGTTGATGGCCTCGGCCATCTTGTGGGCAATGACGCCCGCGCCGATGATTCCCCAGCGAATGTTCTTCTCGGACACAGTCTCTTCTCCATTCAATGACAGGGCGACAATGTAGCCCATGGCGCATGCTTTTACCACATTCGGCCAGGTCAGGGCTAAGGTCGTGTGAACCGCTGGCGCGCTCTGGCGACCTCGGGCCGCAGGACGCAGTCCTGTGCATGATCATTGATCAGCCCCATGGACTGCATGAACGCGTACACGGTGGTGGGGCCCACAAACTTCCAGCCCCGTTTTTTCAGGTCTTTTGACAGTGCAATGGATTCGGGGGAGGTGGTTGCCGTTTGCGGGATAAAGTCCGGGCTCTCCTCGGGCTCGTAGCGCCAGATATAGGTGGCCAGCGACCCCTCCCGCTCGATCAGCTCCAGCGCCCGCTGGGCGTTGTTGATCACCGCCTCTATTTTCCCCCGGTGCCGGACAATGCCTGCGTCCTCCAGCAGGCGACTGACATCACGCTCGGTAAACCGGGCAACTTTATTGAAATCAAAATCGTGAAAGGCGGCGCGGAAGTTCTCCCGCTTGGCCAGAATCGTGCGCCAGCTCAGGCCGCACTGAAAGCTCTCCAGGCACAGCTTTTCGAACAGGCGCTGATCATCGTCTATGGGGAAGCCCCACTCCTGATCATGGTACTCGATCATCTCGGGCAGCTGCTCGCACCAGATGCAGCGCAGCTTACCATCAGAATTTGTAACAGTATCGGGCATAGCGTTTCGCTCCGGGCGACTGAGTCAGGACGTAAGCTATAGCGCGCTCCCGCGACTCGGGTCCCCCCGAGATGGACGGCAACTATGGCGGCTATGGTTCAGGAAAAATTCCCTGTCAGCCAGCGCATGAATCAGGGTGTGGACCAAGTGCGCCGGTCTGGTTTTGGGGATCATCTCTTAAAAATATTCTCACAGCAGTAAGATTTTGACGTCAAAAATATCATGGACCGTTTACTTGTCAATGGTTTACATGAAGAGAAAATAAAAATCAATAAAAAACATCGAATAACAAGTTGCATTTATGCAATTTGGTTTTGCATTCTATTCCGAACCTAATGCCGGTGAAGCCATGCTACCATGCACACAATGTCGATCCAGAGGCATGTCGTACAGTATCCATTTTTGAAAACCAATACTAATAACAGACCCTTGATCAAAAATCGGCACCTGCCGAGAAGAAAGGAAAAGTTACCGCTACTAAAGGAATGACTTCAATGAAGACGACTACCTACCGTGGATATAAATATGGGCTTCTGTTGGTTCTGGCGATGCTGGTATCGACAGCCCATGCTCAACCCGAAGATGATGGAAGGAAGCCCTTATCGAGTAGTAACGGAACGGTTTCTAATCTGAGCGGAAACGTGGGAAGTATCATAAGCGATTCCAATAAAGAAATACGCCCGTTAGTCAATGCGGATAAGCTTTACAGTCTGAATTCCGCCTTCGGATTTATCCAGTGGCCATCGGAAAAGCCGATTAATTACAGGCACCCCTTGCTAGAGCAGGCACCGGTTATAGAGTCCGACCCTGAAACCAGAGAGCTGGAGGCCACTATCCGCGTGGGCTATGCGTGGCAGGAGTTTACAACGTTCGTCAACGGGCGAGAGGAGACCAGGAACCTCTATCTGCGCGGCTATAATGGCAAGCTTATTGGCCCAACCCTGGTCGCGCGGCCCGGGGACACTCTTAGAATAAAACTGATCAACGAGATGCCGCCCGAGAAAAAACCTCCTCCGTGCGATCATGGCGGACACTGCGATCACAACCAGCCACACAATTTCAATACCACCAACCTGCATACTCATGGGCTGCATGTAGACCCCGGGGGAAATAGCGACAACGTGTTCATAAAGCTGACGGCGGGCGAATCGTTCGACTATGAAATCAAGATCCCAGAGGACCATGCGGCCGGTACTTATTGGTACCACTCCCACGTACACGGTGCAACCTCTGTGCAAGTGGGAAGCGGCATGGCAGGCGCTCTGATTGTCCCGGGTGATTATGACGATCTTCCGAGCCTGGAGGCGGCTAACTCGAAAATCATGATGCTGCAGGAAATCGCATTCGATGATGAGGGAAGAATCGAGAGCAACAGAACCTTTGCTCCGGGCGCTTGGGAGGAGCGCGCTCACAAAAAGGGTTGGCACATATCTGTCAATGGCCAGGTGATGCCGGAAATAGAAGTTAATCCGGGCGAGCTACAACATTGGCGCTTTATTGCCGGAAATGTACGCAAGAACATCAATCTTCGGTTGGTGAATCCTTGCTCTGGCCGTAAAATTCCGCTTATTCAAGTCGCCGCCGATGGGATCCCATTCCGCCACAAACGAAAAGCAGAGGACAATGGTGTTTTTCTCGCGCCCGGCTACCGAAACGATATCACCTTCCGAACGTTCATTCCCGGTGTTTACTACCTGGTCGATGATGCCCTTGATTCGGGGGCTACCGATCTTCCCAGCGATTATTGTGATTGGCGGAGAGGCGGAAAACCTTTGGTATTGGACGAAAGCGCACATAATGTAATAGCGCGGGTTCTGGTTAAGGATGTGCGTCCGAAACTGTCCCGATTCCCGTCCAATTTCAAGCTAAGCCAGTTACAGCGCCCTAAATCAATCCCGGAAGAAGAGCTGTCGGACAAGGTCGAGATCCTGGATTTCGATATCGATATAAGCGTGTCGCCCTGGAAAGGGCTGATCAATGGCCAGGCATATGACCCCGAAAATCCACGGACTCTAAAGTTGGGCGCAGCCCAGACGTGGCTTCTCAGCTCATCTTTCTCGCATCATCCGTATCACATCCACGTCAACCCATTCGAGGTTATAGAGCGGGATTCCAAAGGAACCATTATTGATCGGTACTGGAAAGACACCATCCTTGTGAACGAAAAAGACCCCAGCGCACCAAATGGCAATGTTGTGGAGATCCGGTCTCGCTATGAGGACTATACAGGCGCTTTCGTTACGCATTGTCACATATTAGATCATGGCGATCACGGCATGATGGAGCACGTTGTAATTGAATGATATTCCAAAAGCAGGTTATTGACGATATAACCGATAAGGAGACCTTATGAGCCAGGTAGAAGACGAGGTATTGCTGGAGAGAACTGTATCCGAAGCCCCTTTGGGGCTGGTTGACATTACACAGCATGAAATCGAAGCGCTAAAGACAGAATATAATCTGGCCGATGCGCATACGCATCAGAGTCAGAGTTCTACCCAGAGAGACATTGTTGCCTCGTTACCGGAACTCTGGTATGCGGCAGAGGAGATGACCCAGTACGAAAGCGAGCAGAGGTTCATTGAATCGTTCTACTCTCTGCAGGGTCAACATACAGCCTTGAAACGGAAGAACGAAATATATCTTCTTTATGCGGCGTCTATCTCGATGCATATTACTGCAACGTACCTCATGCAGAAGGCCAGCCGGGTGGGACTTATCGAGCCTTGTTTCGATAACCTTCATGACCTTATGAAGCACATGCAAGTGCCGATGTCTCCGCTGGATGAGAGTCTGTTCCATGATCCTGATGGGATCTACGATAATATGATGCAGTCAGCACTCGATCTCGACGCCATATTTATCGTTGATCCGAATAACCCGACTGGATTCAGTCTTGCGGCAGACGGTCGGGAGAGGTTTGTTGAACTCGTTCGTTTTTGCAAGGATTACGATAAACTTCTTATCATCGACCTTTGTTTCTCTTCTTTTATTCTGGCATCCGGCGGACAACGGTTTGATCTCTATGAAGTTCTTGAGAACTCTGGTGTAAGCTACATCGCGATGGAAGATACTGGAAAGACCTGGCCCATTCAGGACGCCAAATGTTCTACTTTGCACACCAGTAAAGATATCAATGGCGAAATTTACAATATCGTGACTAGTGTGCTTCTAAATGTGTCGCCCTTTGTTCTTAATCTGGTACAACGCTACGTGGAAGACAGTGTGAGTGATGGCTTCCGCTCGGTGGGGGAGCTTCTGGATGTAAACCGACGCGTCGCAATCGAGTGCCTGAATGGAGATACTTTGCGTTACTGTTCGCCTTTAGTCAACACCAGCGTTGCCTGGTTTGAAATAGTATCACCGAAATTGACCGCTGATGATGTGCAGAGAAAATTGCTCGATAAAAATGTCTATGTACTATCTGGAAAATACTTTTATTGGGCACACCCGGAACGGGGCCAACGATATATTCGAATTGCGCTCGCGAGAAATACCGAAATGTTCCAAAGTGCAATGAAGATTGCGAAAGAGGCACTCCATGGTCTCTAAAGGAAAGCCACTGTTCATCGATGCTACAGTATTCATGGGAATGCATTCTCGTTTCGAGGCGCTACGTTGGCAATCACTGACGATTATGTCACAGAACTTCGGGCGTCGTGTTCACATGAGTCTTGAACAGGTTGGTCAATGTGACGACATCGTATGGGGATATCCCAGGCATATTCAGGACAATTACTATCCTTTCATGGATTGCCTTCACAGTGAGATGGATATTAAGCGGATTCCTTATGGCCGTCACGACTTGCTTTTGGCTTCGGATATTTTGGAGTGTGACGATCAACTTTCACCAAGCAACGCCTTGCAGCTGGCACAAGTGATGAATCATGACGGTATCCTGGCTACTCACGATCCCTTGTTAACGAAAGCAAAAGTAAGCTCAGAGTGTTTCCTGAAGTTTCCCGAATTCCCAAAATCTGAAGAAGAGATTTCGGGCAAGCCTGGCACGGACAGACTGTTCAATGACGATATCGATTGTCTATATTCGCGCTCGAGATGCTTGGTACATTAATCATTTTCGCATGGAGTTATTGCTTTGAATCCTCTTATTTATGCTCCGCTTGTTACACCGCTGTCAGATACGGGAGAAGTCTGCGTCAGAAGCGTAAGGCGGCTGGTAGACTGTCGCCGGGATATAGTAAGTGGTTACGTGGGCTGCCTGACCTCGGGTGAAGGTTGGCGGCTCACCGATGAACAGTGGTTTGCCATGATTGAGGCATTGGTCATCGCCGCCCCCGATCATGTCGTCATTGCCGGAATCGAGCGATCCACGACAGAGGGAGTGTTGGAGCTGGCCTCAGCTGCCGAAGAGTTGGGTGCTCAAGGTATTATGATAACCACTCCCTTTGGTGAGGGCGTATCACAACAAAAAATGATAAAGCACTACCAGAAGGTTCATGATGCAACGGGGATTGACCTCTACATATACAATGAATCCGACCTTTCTGGAAACATAATGGAACCCACAACATTAGTAGCGATATCTAAGCTTCCGCGGGTGGTTGGCATCAAGGAGTCCGGAAATTCTGATGAATTTCTAGCGCTCGCGAACATTCTGAAGACCAACGGATTGAAGATATTTCAAGGCTGGGAGAACCGCCTGACACGATCAGGGTTTGCAGATGGAGCCATTTGTTCACTCAACAACCTGAATCCAGAGATCTGCATGGAAGCCATGAAGAGGCCTTCCGAGGCCATTGAGCGAAAAATTGAAGCGTTGTGCCGGGAATACAGGCTATTCGAAGACGACTGGTACCGCTACATCAAGAGAACTCTCGTGGAAATGAATGTCATCTCAACCGACCTACTTGCGGGGTAGGGAGCTATCAGTTCACGTCATTCGCTCGCCCAAAGGTGTTAATCGTGCTCTTATAGCACATTCACATGCTATGAACCTGGCATAAGGAGGGGGTATGCTCACCCAGAAATCACTGTACCTTTATAATTGTGAACGTATTCAGGATACTATTAATCACGATCCGGAGTATTTGGCATTCGAGGAACAATGGGTTTCCGCAATTATCGAGTCCGTGGATGGGGTAGGTGACGATTTCGGATACAGGGATCTCGTTAACTATTTCGACAGACTTGTTGAGGAGGAGTCAGCCGATGAGCCCGAGTCAGCTGCTTATGTTTCCAAGAGTATGTCGTTGGACGAGTTCCGGGTCATGGTGCAGGAGTTCGCTGTAGATGGGCTCACTGAAGCGCAGGTTTTTTACTACATCATGCCTCGGCTTCATCTGGAGGCACAGATGCCGATGCTTCGAATTCTGATTGACGAATTTGGATCGGCCAACCCAAACCGCATGCATACCGGGCTTTATTGTAAGTTACTGAAAGAGCTGGGTATGCCCTCAACGGCGTCTTTTTATATCGACAAGATAGACGATGTCAGCTATGAGTTTCTGAATATGTACTTCTGGCTTACTCTTCGGGCTGATGATCCTTCCTATTTTGTTGGCGCGCTGACCTACCTGGAAACCATGATTCCCGTTGTGTTTCCTTGCTACGTAGATGCTTGTAAGCGTCTGGGAATTGAAGCGCACCAATATTATAGCGAACACTGCCACATCGACGATTTTCATGCGGTTGAAGGCAAGCGGATTTTCAAGGCTATGGAGCGAACGGGAACATTGAACGCGCGCAAGGCGTGGCTGGGTGTCAAGCTTTCCAGTGTCGTTACCAACAAGGTTTTCGATAACGCTGTGAATGTGGCCAGATGCTCATCGAAGCGGACAGATGACAGTGAAACCCTAACAGAGGCATGACATGGTAGGCACCGAAAACTATGAATCAGGAACTTTCATTGTCGCTGTAGAAGGCGTTCAGTACCGAGTCCCAGCTCATTGTCCGCACCGAGGCGGGCGAATGGATCATGGCGTTTTTAACGAGCGATCCAGAACCATTACCTGCCCGCTACATAAATCAACATTTCGGGTGGATACGGGGTGTCAGTTGGCCGGACCCGAGTGCGGTAGGTTGGCGACTGAGCGTGTGGATTCTGATACTGAACCGGCCCCTAATATCTGATCTGTCTTCTGTTAAGGAAGCCAGACGAACGCATGGTTGGTGTTTTCAATTATATCAAAGTTGCAAATTCGGGTTGCATACATTCGGGTGTGGGAAGGCGACCGAAACGAGTAAGATTGATAACGCTGGCCTTCGGTTGCCAAGAAACGTTTGATTGATAGTTACTACCTACCTTGTCTTTTTTAGGATGATTCGTTATGAATGATAAATACTTTCCCTATGGTGCGTTAGTTCTTCGTGTTGCTCTTGGCATTGTCCTTGTGGCCCACAGTGTTTACCTGAAGTTGTTCGTGTTCACACTCCCCGGAACGGCCTCTTTCTTTGAATCTATTGGACTTCCGGGATGGTTTGCCTACGTAGTTTTCGCTGTCGAAGCGATTACTGGCGTTGCGTTGATCGCCGGCTACAAAACCAGGATATGCGCTGCGGTTGTTGTGCCTATTCTGCTCGGTGCCACTTGGGCGCACCTGCCCAACGGGTGGCTCTTCACTGCGGAGAATGGGGGCTGGGAATACCCCTTGTTTCTCACAGTAATCGCCGCCGCCGTCGTCTTGACGGGTTCTGGTGCCTACGCGCTGGACAACAGACAGGCCTCTACCGGAGAGTCTCCCTATGCGCCAACAGTGGAAAAATCCAGCTAAGGAAAGTAACGGTGACTACTAAACCCTATGTACCTTATCAAGCCGAAGAACCGTGGCTGCCATTTTCAGAGGCGCTGTTGAGCTGGGACGAGGCATTCCATCACTTGATGCTGAACGACCACATTCGCATGATCGCCTATAAAGCGGCAATTGATGAGGTCATTAAGCCGGGAGATACGGTTCTGGATTTGGGGACTGGAACCGGTATTCTCGGTCTCTGGGCTCTGGAGGCCGGCGCCGGTAAAGTCTACGGAATTGACATGGATCCCGAGGTGTTGGCTATTGCCACTAGCGTGATGGCGCAGAACGGCTTTGAGGACCGTTTTGTGCCCATCAACAAGTTGTCTTTCGACGTTGATCTGCCGGAACGGGTTGACGTCCTGATTTCCGAAATCATGGGGAACATGGGCGACAATGAAGGCTTCCAGCCAATCTTGAACGATGCCATTGAACGCATGCTCAAGCCCGGTGGGAAATGCATCCCCCTGGAAGTGGAGTCCCATATCGTGCCTGTTGCGGCGTGCGGCGCGCACGAGGCTGTAAGCAAGGGAGATGTGGCGACTATCAACGACAGCTATTCGTTGGATCCTTTGCTTGAAAGTCACGGGGTAAACAGTCGCTTTGATATGTACTACGATGCGATTTTACCCAGGGCCACCTATCTTGGTAGCCCGGCGCTGTTGAAACGTTACCAGGATGACTGGATCCAGAGCTCCGCGTACACAGAAGCGCGTACGTTCGATATCAATACCGACGGTCTACTGACAGGTTTCAAGGTATACTTTGTGGCCTGTCTGTCCCCTAAAAGGGTGTTGGATATCTCCGGCGATGATATTTTGGGCCGAACGACGTCCGATAGCTGGAAACACGCTTATCTGCCAATTGCCGAACCAATCTCGGTCAAATGCGGCGATCGTCTGTCCCTGGAGTTTTCCCGGTTCTATCCCATCAAGGAAGAGGGAGTTACAGATCGTTTTAGGCAGGGCTATGAATGGCAAGGATCCGTTAAACGGCACGGCGATTTAGTCGCCATGTTTCGGCAGGCAACAGGTGCCAGGGTTTTGGTTGGAACGGCGGCGAACGCGACTGTTCATGAAGAATGATTTGTGCGTCGTCGCCGTGAGTTGTAACCCCCCCCCTTAATCTGTAGGGCTTGGAGCGTGAACAGAATTTGGGGTTGAAAGGCTTTGAGCGTCAGGGTGAAGTGGACCTATAGAAGTCGATATATAAGAGTTCCGGTTAACCAGAAATCGTTCCAGATTGCTCGGGTAGTCCGGGTCCACCGCGTTCTTTATTGAAGGCCGATTTGACAGGATTTCACGCCATTCCTGTACCTTTGTGTAGCCGGAAAAGACGTCATGTGGAAGGAACGGATCCATCGTGTCGAAGTAGCGAAACACAGGGCCGAAAGCCGCATCAACCATGCTGAATGCATCGCCTGCGAAATAGGGCAAAGCTACAGCGGATTCCAGGTGACTGAACTTGGTGCTCAACTCGCTTGCCTGATTATTGTATTCCGTACTTGTTTTTGCGTTATACAATTTTGCTATGTTGTTCAGTATCTGCGATGCAAACTCAATCCATCCTCTGTGTTGCGCTTTGGTGATAGAACTATCCGGGTGCAATGATCCCGGGGTGACTTCGTTTAGAAATTCACAGATGACAGCGGATTCAAATATCACATCCTTGCCGTTGACCAACAATAAAGGTACCGTTCCCGTCGGAGACATTCTAAGGAACCAATCCGGCTTGTTACTCAGGTCGATGTAGGTTCGTCGGTGGGTAATGTTTTTTTCGTCTAGTGTGATGATGGATCGTTGTACATAGGGGCACAGGTTATGACTAACGAGCTCCAGGGATTCAATAGACATGATAGACTCCACAGCCTGGGTTTATAGGGTACAATGGGCGCCTGCCAATAATTGGTTAGCCATTGCGTTTAGGTGACTTCCCATTATAGGCCTGCCGTATGTCAATAGAATGGCCATTTGTGAAAACGGGATTTGCAAATATGGAGATACTTGCCTATGGTGAATCTTGACAAGCTAAACTGGAATGACCTCAAATATTTTATCAGTGTCGCCCGGTCTGGTTCGCTGGCGCGCGCTGCGGAAACACTGGGTGTGAATCACTCGACAGTGTTTCGACGAATCAACAACCTGGAAGACGCGTTGGGCGCCAAACTGTTCACTCGTCTGTCTGAAGGTTACCAGCTCTCGGAAGAAGGCAAGGACGTGCTCAAGTATGTCGATGAAATGTCGACCCGTGTCGATGATATTCAGCGGCTTTTGGACAATAATAACGAGGAGCTTCGAGGACCGGTTGGGCTAACCGCCCCCCACAACCTGGCCTATTGTTTTCTTCCCGGGTACATCCGGGATTTTCAGGATGTGTATCCGGAGATCAACATCAATCTTTTGGTGACAAATGCGGACTGTGATTTGTCGCGACGCGAAGCCGATCTTGCTATCAGATCGTGCTCCGCGCCGCCGGACTACCTGGTAGGTCAACGTCTGTTTTCACTGGGATGGAGTGCCTATGCGGCCCCCGCCTACCTGGAGAAATGTGGGCGCCCTGCGGATGAAATTGAATTGGCTGAGCACCGGGTTATTTCCGCCCATGTTGATCTGACCTTCCTCCCCGCGTTTCGCTGGTTAGAAGGAAATGTACCTCGGGACTGCATTGTTGCTCGATCCAATGACCTGGTCTCCATGTCGGCATTGGCAGCGGCAGGAATCGGTATCGCTATCCTGCCGGATGACCAAGCCAAACCTTCGCTGGAGCGGCTCTTTAAGGTTAACTTCGCGCAGACAAGCGACATCTGGGTTCTTATTCATCCAGACATGAAGCGTTGTCAGCGTCTTAAGGTATTCAAGGATTACCTTATTCGCCGATTTCGAGAAGATTCGCTTTTTGAAAGACTCTCGTTGTAAAAAACCGTCGGTTGCGCTTGATAACGGCTTTTTTACAAAAGGGCTCATCGGGTAACAGGGTGTCCAGATCTGTCGGATTGCTTCAGTACCTCTGAGATTATGCTCGACGCAACACTCGCGTCACCAACCAGGGGCCAATCGCCTCAAAGACCAATGTGGAGGCGATCACGGCCGGCAGCAGGTGCGCCAGCTCGTTCGGGTAGCGCTCGGCCGCCAGTAGCGCCATGCCGATGGCCACGCCCGCCTGGGGAGTGAGTGCCAGGCCCAGGTTCGGGGGCAGCGACTGGTGTCGTAGCGACGGCAACTGCACGCCCAGCCAGCCCCCCAGAAAGCGCCCCAGGAAACGCAGCACAAGATAGGCCAGAGTCAGTCCCAGAGCCTGGTTCAGTGCGTCGAGTTGAATACTGGCCCCCGACAACACGAAAAAGAACACGAGAAAGGGCCACTCGATGTATTCCACTTCGCGGAAGGACTGGGTGTGGTGGCGCGAACCGTTGGCCACCCACATGCCGGCCACCATGGCGGTCAGGATCTCCGAGACCCCAAGCCAGGCCGATAGCCCCGCCATCAGCAACATCAGGGCGATGGCCTCCACCTGTGTGGGCCGTCCGGGAGAGAGCCGGCCGGTGAGAAAAGCGGCGGGAAGGCCCAGAACCGTACCCAGCAGGGCCGCTCCGCCCAGCTCCCAACCGGCATGCAACAGGGCTGTTTCGGGCTCGCTGGAGAGTAGCCAGCCGAGGATGGCCATGCCCAGACCGAAGGTGAGAATCCCCCAGGCGTCGTCAATGGCGACAATGCCCAGCAGGAGTCGGGCGCGAAGCCCGGTATCGCCGCGCTCGCGTATGCTCTCGGTCACCGCCGCCGGGTCTGTCGCCACCGAAATGGCGCCCAGGGCAATGGCCAGTGCCGGTGCAAACCCCAGCAACCACAAACCGGTTCCCACCACCAGAGCGCTGCTTAACACCACAGTGATGGACAATACCAGTATCAATGAGCCGGTGGCCTTGAGCCGGTCCAATGTCAGTTCGCTGCCCAGCAAAAAGGCCACCATGACCAGAGCGAGTTTGATCAGGGGCTCACTCAGTCCATCGAGCAGCTCGCCGCTGTCCTGCCCCAATAGTCCCTGGTGAATCAGCGCCACACCCAGCCCTACCAGCACCAGCACGGAGATGCGCGGCACGGGCGTACGGTCAGCGATCACGTCGGCGAGAATGCTCACCGACAGGATGACACCGAGCAGAATCATGGCGAGGGCGGCGGGATTGATTTCGGTTAAAGACATGCTTGTCAATTATGGCGATTTTGCAGTGGATGTCGAGCCCGATCCCGTTCGGGTCTTACAGAAACTCCCGGCTGATATTCAGAATCCGGCCATCCACCGCTTGCTCCAGCCTGTTTTCAACCTCGCTGCAGAGCGATTCGACATCACGCCGCGACAACCCTGTCACCACAAACGACCATTCGCTCGCATCGTGACGGTCGCGCTCGCCGCTCTCGCACACCGCAATCGACGGGTTTCGTCCCAGCCGCTCGTGCAGCCCGCCCATGCGCTGGCGCTTTTCCTTGAGCGAGCCACAACCGGGGAGGGAAATGCTGCAGGTCAGAATGCCTATGTGCATGGCTTACCTTTTTTCAATGCGGTTCTCGTCTTCCAATGCGGTTCTCGCACGGCTATTGGTCGATGTCGCGGGTTTGCACATGGACCACAGCGTCGGCAACAAAGCTCATCAGATAGAACACGTCTTCTTCGGATACATTATCAACGTAAAGCTCCAGCGCATAGTTGTCATATTCGTCCCCGTTCTGGCCGACGGACTGATCAATAAGGGTGTGAGAGGTGACCGAATGGCTTTGTTCCGGCAGGTCGAAAGTTGCCAGGGGTTCAGGAGCATCCGGGTAGATTCCGTCCGAGTGCTGATTGTTGATCCACTTCTCCAGGTCTTCATCCGGAAGGTCATCGGCAAACAGAGCCACCGTCACATCCATTTCAAACTCGGTCGAAGTATTGTCTATTGAAATTTTCAGGACCGCGTTCTGGTCTCTCAGGTGGTAAATTTTGAGGGTGGGGCCATAGAGATGCAGGCTGTAATAACTTTCAATATCCAGCACAGAGACGTTGTCGCCCGAGACGTCGAGCTCCCTTGGCTCACCCAGTGTGGGCGGATCGTCACCCTCTCTTGCGGCCTGATAATCGGGGTCGCTGTCAGAAGAGCAGCCGCTGAGCAACAGCAGGGCTGTGAGCAGGTACATCGTCAACTTCAGTGCGCCGGTATTCATCCTTCACTCCTTACATTTATTCTGCTATGAACCCCTGCCCTCAACCTCCTCGGACTCCTCATCAAAACCCGGATTCCTCGGATCGATTTCCTGCAACCCGAGTGTGGCTTCCGGGGTGGTGGTAACAAACTGCTCCTGCTCACTCACCGGCGTCTTCGGCTGACCGAAGCGGGTCAACATCAAAAGACTCAACCCGCCGAGAATCAGGGCGCTGCTGATAAACAACCCGCGCGGACCCAGCAGCTCCATGAAGGCGGAGCTGATGATCGGGCCGATGCAACTGCCCACACCGTAACTCAACAATAACGCGGTGCTGGCGGCGGTGATCTGACGGCTGTCCATCAGGTCGTTGGTGATTGCAACCGCGATAGGGTAGAGCGCAGCGCTGATGCCCATGTACAGACCCACAAAGAAAATCAGCAACGGCATGTTGAAGCTGCCGAGCAGGGCGGCCACCAGACTGCAGATACCGGCAAGGGCCGCGGCGCCCAACATGATTTTGTACCGACTATAGCGATCGCACAGCTGGCCCACGGGCCAGGCAAGGATCATCGCGGCGATGATGGCCGCCGCCATGAAATTGGAGATTTCGTTCACTTCCAGGCCAATGTTATTGGCGTAGACCGGCCCCATGGTGTAGAAGGCGCTGATCAATAGCCCCGCCAGGAGCGCGCCCAGCCCGCCGACCGGTGAGGTGCGGAACAGCTGGCGCAGCGACAGCCGGCTGGTGGTTTCCATCACCGGAGACTGGGTGCGCGTCAGCGACAGGGGAACGACCGCCAGGATCACCAGAATGGCGGCGAGACTGAAGGGGATATAGCCGGCCGGGTCACTGACCCGGATCAACACCTGCCCACCGGCGGTGGAGAGGAAGAACACCACCTGGTAGACCGCGAACAGGCTCGCCCGGTTTTTGTTGTCGGCCTTGCTGCTGAACCAGCTCTCGATCACGATCATCAGCCCCGCGATCACGAACCCCCCGACTGCACGCAACAGCCCCCAGAGGCCCGCTTCCACGGCGAGCGGGTGCAGCAGGATGGCCGTGGCCAGAATCGCGGCAAAGACGGCAAAGGCTCGGATGTGGCCCACGCGCTGAATGATGCGTCCGGCGTAGAGGGTGCCGGCCACGAAGCCGACGGAATAGAACACCAGGATCCAGCCGATCAGAGTGGCGTTGAAGCCTTCGATACTCAGTCGCAGGCCGAGCAGCGTCATCAGAAACGCGTTGCCACTGACCAGCAGAATCAGGCTGGCGATGAGTGCGGAAAGACTGAGCGCGGCGCGGGCCATGTTCCCTCCGTCCGGTGATTCAACAAAATGACGGTGTGGATGGTGGGCAGAGCCCACCCTACAAATGGTAGCAGATGGGGGGATTATCACCGCAAGAGTCTGTGGGCGGAGCCCACCCTAGGGTGGTGGTATATGGGGTCTCTCAACGCACGAATTGGTGGGCGGAGCCCACCCTACGGGGTGGTTGATGGGGGCCACCCTACGGTAGGGTGGGCTCCGCCCACCACGTCAAACGCCTGACTTAACTCTCGTCTTCAATCGCGCTCCGGTAACCCTCGGCGTCCAGGGCGTCGTCCAACTCCGACAGGTCGTCGGGCTTTACCCGGAAAAACCAGCCGTCGTCGTAGGAGGACTCATTGACCACTTCCGGAGAATCTTCCAGGTTTTCATTGATGGCGACCACTTCGCCCGAGACCGGGGAGTAGATATCCGATGCGGCCTTGACCGACTCGACCACACCGGCTTCTTCGCCCTTGCTGACCTGGCTGCCCACCTCTGGCAGCTCCACAAACACCACATCCCCAAGGCTGTCCTGAGCGTGGTCACTGATGCCGACGGTCACGGTGCCGTCTGATTCGACACGGGCCCACTCGTGGCTGGGCAGGTATTTCAGTTCGTTGCGGATCTCGCTCATGGTTCGCTTTCCTGTTTTTGAAATTTAAATGATGGATTTTCCGTGGCGCACAAAAGCGGGCCGGGTGACAGTCACCGGGACCCACTTGCCGCGCATGTCGACTTCGCACTCGCCCTGGGCGTCAATCGGCACCCGGGCCAGGGCGATACTGTGGCCCAGCGTGGGAGAGAAGCTGCCGCTGGTGATGATGCCCGTCTGCTCGCTTCCGGCCACCCGCACGGTCTGCCCCTCGCGCAGGACGCCGCGCGCGGTGAGCGCCAGGCCCACCAGCTTTTCGGTCACACCGGCGGCCTGCTGTTGGGTCAGCGCCTGCCGACCCACAAAATCGCGCTGCTCCGGGGTCCAGGCGATGGTCCAGGCCATATTGGCGACCAGCGGCGAGGTGTTCTCGTCCATTTCGTGCCCGTACAGATTCATGCCCGCTTCCAGACGCAGGGTGTCGCGCGCGCCCAGGCCGCAGGGCGATACGCCGGCTTTCGCCAGGGCGTTCCAGAAATCCTCGGCCTGCTCGTTGGGCAGGATGATTTCCAGCCCGTCCTCACCGGTATAGCCGGTGCGGCCGATAAACCAGTCATCCTCTTCCAGTGCCTGAAAGACCTTCAGCTCCTTGATGGCATCGGCGTACTGCGGGAGGACTTGAATCACCCGCTCGATCGCTTCCGGGCCCTGCACGGCAATCATCGCCAGCTCTGGTCGCTCGTCAATCTGCACCTCGTAGTCCTGGCCCACTTCCGCCATCCACTTGAGGTCCTTGTCGCGCGTGGCGCAGTTCACCACGGCCCGGTAGTGCCCCTCACGCCGATAGTGTCCCTCTCTATTGTAGACAATCAGATCATCCACCACGCCGGCCTCGTGATTGAGCATGGCGCTGTACAGCGCCTTGCCCGGTTTGCCGTCCAGCTTGGCCACATCGTTGGCCAGCAGGTACTGCAAATAGGGTTTGGCGTGGGTGCCTTCAATGTCCACCACGGTCATGTGCGAGACATCGAACATGCCGGCGCCCTGGCGTACCTTTTTGTGTTCCTCAAGCTGGGAGCCGTAGTGGATCGGCATGTCCCAGCCGCCAAAGTCGACGATTTTGCCGCCCATGGCCTTATGGCAGGCGTAGAGAGGAGTTTGGTTGCCCATAGTGCGTTGGTCCAGAGAGTTGGAAGCGGGCGAGAGCGTTGATCGCTCCCGAGACGTTATCGAAAGGGGGCCATTTTAGCGATCTGGGGCCGCTTTCACCAGTGCGCCGTGTTCCACAGGTGTCATGCGTAGGGCGCGGTAAGCGAAGCGCACCCGCCGATGCCTAACGTCCGGTCCACTCAGTGCGATCTATTTCGCACTCAAGGCTGCTCCCTGCGCCGAGCTCATTCGAATGGGGAGTCGGCTGCGACGGATCATCAGCATCACCGGGGCGATGCTCAACATCACCAGGGTGAGCGCCGGCAGCGCGGCCCGGCGCCACTGGCCCTCATCGGTCAGCTCGTAGATACGCACTGCCAGCGTGTCCCAGCCAAAGGGGCGAAGCAGCAGCGTGGCCGGCATTTCCTTCATGGTATCGACCAGCACCAGCAGGGCCGCGGTGAGCAGGCCGGGGGTGAGTAGCGGCAGGTAGACGATCAATAACACCCGCCACTGACTGGCGCCCAGGCTGTGAGCCGCCTCCTGGTAGCTCGGACGGATGCGCTCCAACGCCGACTGCACCGGACCAAAGGCCACCGAAAAAAAGCGAATGGCGTAGGCCAGAATCAGTGCGAGCAGGCTGCCCACCAACAGCTGCTGCTGGGGTAGGCCCAGCCAGCCCTGCACCCGGTTGATCAGCTCCTGGTCGATAAAGGCGAACGCGATCATGATGCCCACCGCCAGCACCGAGCCGGGCAGGGCGTAGCCCAGGCTGGCCAGGCGCACGGTGCCGCCAATCTGCTGCTTGCCCACCAGGCGCTGACCATAGGCCACCAGCAGTGCGAACAGGGTGGTGATCAGAGCGGCGCTGCCGCCGAGAATGAAGGTGTGCCGGATCAGTGCCCAGTAGCGTTGGTTCAGTGCCTCGGCGCCCTCGGCCAGGGTCCAGATCAGCAGTTGGCCAATGGGGATGGCGAAGGCCACGACAAACACCGACAGACAGAAACCACTGGCGAGCCAGGCGCGCACGCCGGTGAGGTGATAGCGCTCGGCGTCGCGTTTGGGCGTCTGGTGAAAGCGGCTGCCGCCGCGCCCCTTCTGTTCGGCAAACAGGGCCAGCGCCACAAACAGCAGCAACAGCGAGGCGAGCTGCGCGGCGGCCGTCAGGTTGAAAAAGCCGAACCAGGACTTGTAGATGGCGGTGGTGAAGGTGTCGTAATTGAACACGGCGACCGCCCCAAAATCCGCCAGAGTCTCCATCAGGGCCAGGGAAACCCCCACCGCAATGGCCGGCCGCGCCATGGGCAGGGCCACATGCCAGAAGCTGCCCCAAGGACCCCGGCCCAGCAGGCGGGCGGCATCGGCCAGGCCCCGCCCCTGGGCGATAAACGCGGTCCGGGCCAGCATATAAACGTAGGGGTAGAGCACGCAGGTCATGATGAAGACCACGCCCAGGGGGCCGCGTACGGGAAGGAAAGGGGTGTCGGGCCCGAGCCAGTCGCGCCAGAGTGACTGAATCGGCCCCGAATAGTCGGTCAGGGCGAGAAACACAAAGGCCACCACGTAGGTGGGTACCGCCAGTGGCAGCATCAGGGCCCAGTCGAGCCAGCGTCGGCCGGGAAACTCACACACGGAGGTGAGCCAGGCCAGGCTGACGCCGAGGATCAGCGTCCAGAGCCCCACGCCCACCAGCAGAATGACAGTATTCTCCAGCAACCGGCCCAGCTGGGTCTGAATCAGGTGTTGCCAGATTTCAGTCTGGGCATTGCCCCAGCTGAGCACAATCACGCTGACCGGCAGCAATACCAGCCCCGCCATCAACCAGACAGGCAGATGCCAGAGGCGCGCCCGCCATTGACGGCGGCGCGCCCCGGGGTGAGTGGTGTAGTGCATCAGCGCGGTATCGGTCAAACGCGACCCTTAGCGGTAATTCAGTAAATCGATGCGCCAACTTTACCGGTAATTGACACGATCCATCAGTTTGATGGCGTCGGACTGGAGGCGACCGGCCGATTCCACATTGACCGAGTCGGCCTTGAAGTCGCCCCATTCGGCGACAAAGTCCGAGGGCTCGACGCTATCGTTGGCCGGGTATTCCTGGTTGGCTTCGGCAAAGGCTTCCTGGGCCTGCGGGCTGGACAACCACTCGAGCAGGTCTTTGGCCGCCTCGGGCTGCTTGGCGTGACGGGTCAGGCCGGCACCGGAGACGTTGACGTGAACGCCACGGCCATCCTGGTTGGGCCAGAAAATGGCGAGCTTCACATCGGGATTTTCTTTCTGCAGACGCCCGAAGTAGTAGGTGTTGACCAGCGTCACGTCACATTGACCGGCCAGAACCGCCTCCATGGCCGAGGTGTCGTTCGAGTGCGGTTGAGTGGCCAGGTTGTCCACCCAGCCGCCGACGATTTCCTCGGTCTGTTCTTCACCCAGGGTGTTGATCATGGTGGCCACCAGTGACTGGTTGTACACCTTCTTGGCAGTGCGCAGGCACAGACGGCCTTCCCACTGATCATCGGCGAGCGCCTCATAGGTGCTCAGCTCGCTCGGGTCGACCCGCTCGGTGGAGTAGACGATGGTGCGCGCCCGGACCGAGAGACCAAACCACTCATTGTCGTCGGCCTGCAGATGCTCGGGAATGTTGCGCTCCAGCACCTCGGATTCCACGGGCTGGAACAGGCCCTCCTGGGAGGCCTGCCAGAGGTTGCCGGCGTCCACGGTCAGCAGCAGGTCGGCGGGCGTGTTGCTGCCCTCGGCCTTCAGGCGCTGGATCAGGGCGCCGGCATTGTCGGTGATGTAACGGACCTTGACGCCGGTCTCTTCGGTGTAGCGTTCAAAGATGGGCTGGATCAGGTGCTCTGCCCGGGCCGAATAAACCGTTACCTCGGTCGGCTCCTGGGCCGTCTCGGAGGTTTCGTTGTCGCCGGAGTCACTGCAGGCGCTGAGCAGAAGCCCGGCGCTTGAGGTCAGTAAACCGACAGTTGCCAATTGGCGTAGAGAGGGAAGTTGCGGCTTCATAAAACAGGTCCTTTGGGACGGGAAACAAATCAACAATATGGATGATAAAGATTCTTATTTACGGAAGCAATCGGTTTGTGGCTTTTTTCTGCGTCCCGCGCGCTTGGGCCACGCGGCGTTTGCGCTTACACTGACTCTCTCGTTACCGCCACTATTCCGACAGGGGTGTTCATAGTGAAATTGATCAAACGGTTGCTGAAAATTCTGGTGGCGCTGGTGCTGCTCGTGGTGATTGCCGCTGTAGCCCTGGTGTTTGTGTTTGACCCCAACATGTTCAAGCCCCGGCTTGAGGCCATGGCGCAGGAGCAGGGGATACAGCTCGATATTGATGGCAACCTCGGCTGGCAACTCTGGCCCGCGCTGGGGGTGGAAGTCAACGGCATCCGGGTGGCCGCCGAATCGGCTCCCGATGAGGAAATCGCCCGCCTGGAGCGCGCCAGTCTGAGGGTGGCGGTGATGCCGCTGCTGCGGGGCGAACTGTCGGTGCATCACATCCTGGTGGACGGCGCCGCCCTGGACCTGCGCGTTGACGAGCAGGGTGAAGGCAATTGGGAGCAATTGCTGACCGAGAGCGAAGAGGCCCCGGCGGATGACCCGGCGCCGACCACAGAGCCCGAGGACGCCTCGGGTGACGGTGTCGTGAGCGAAGAGGGGCAGAGCCTGCAGCTGGCGGTCGAGCAACTGACGATCAGCAATGCCTCCCTGCGTTATCGCGACGCGGCGACCGGTCAGGATCTGGAGCTCTCGCCCCTGAATCTCTCCCTCTCGGAGTTCAACCTTCAGGGCCGGCCGTTCGCCATTGATCTGGGCTGGGAAGCGCAGGTCACCGATGAAGCCATGCTGGGCGATCAGCCCCTGACCCTGATCGGGCAGCTCTCCAGCCGCATTCTGCTGGCGGAGGATATGAGCCGGCTCGAACTCAACGGGGGACAGCTTGATCTGGAGCTGGCCCGGGCCGGCGCCAGCGACGACATTCGCCTCACGCTCGACGTGCAGGCCGAGCAGCTGCTCGACAGCCCGACTTTCAATGGCTCGATCAACTTGCGGCCCTTCAACCCCAAGGCCCTGATGGCCGTGCTGTCGCTGCCGGAACCCGAAATGGCGAAAGCCAGTGCCCTGACCCGGGTTGCAGCGCAGGTGACTTTTGCGGGTACCACCGAGCAGATCGAGCTCAACCCGGTTGTGCTGGAGCTGGACGACACCCGGATTGAAGGCCGGGTGGCGGTGACCGATTTCAGCCGCTCGGCGCTGGAGGTGGCACTGCGCGGCGACAGCCTCAACATTGATGACTATCTCCCGCCGCCTTCCGAGGAGGAAGAGGCGCCGACCGAAGACGAGGCCACCGGCGATAAAGAGCTGATCCCGCTGGAGCTGGTGCGCGAGCTGCACGCCGATATCGGGCTGCAGTTTGGTTCCCTGACGGTGATGGATCTGGCCATGACCGACCTGGATGTGCAGCTGCGGGCGCGCGACGGCCTGGTGGAGCTGCAAAAGGCGCGGATCAATGCCTACGAAGGCGAACTGGACGCCCGGGGCGAGCTGGATGGCCGCGGCGAGACGGCGGTGATCGACTTTGTCGGCGCTCTGGAAGGGCTGGAGCTGGCGCCGCTGCTGCGCGACCTGGAGCTGGATGAAAACCTGCAGTTGAGCGGCGCCCTGAATGCCAATGTGGATGCCGCCACCCGCGGTGTGACCATGAATCAGTTGATGGACAGCCTGCGGGCCGAGACCGGGTTCTCTGGCGCGCAGGTGCGCCTGGCGCCGCTGAATATCGAACAGAAGTTCTGCCAGGTGGTGAACCTGGTCACCCGCGCCGAGAAAGATCCGGCCAAAACCTGGGCCGACTACACCGAGATGAAAGAGCTCTCCGGCAAGGCGCTGATGGAGGGGCGGGTCTTTACCCTCGAGTCCCTGCAGGCCGGTGTCGAGCGGCTGACAGTGGGCGCGCGGGGCGAGCTGGATCTGGCCGAGGCGGTCTACGACTTCACCCTACCGCTGCGTCTGGGGAGCGAAGCCTCCAGCGAAGGTGGCTGCCGCATTTCCAGCAACTACTGGATGAACCGCAGCCTCTCGTTGTTGCGGTGTCGGGGTTCGCTCGACAGCCTCAATCCGGTCAGTGACTGTCGCCCGGACAAGGACGCGCTGGAATCGCTGGTGAAAGATTTTGCCGAGTACCAGGTTCGCGAGCAGCACGGCGAGCGCATCGACGAGGAGAAAGCCCGGGCCCGCGAGAAAGCCGATGAAGAAAAAGCGCGCCTGGAAGAAAAAGCGGAAGAAGAGAAGGAGCAGCTGCGCGACAAGGTGCGCGAGAAGCTTGGGGGTGAAGAGGGCGATGATCGGGAGGAGCGCCTGAAAGACCTTTTCCGTCGTTAATGTAACGCAACAGACTGAACTTAAGAGAGCACATGAGTAAATCGGGATTCGCCAGCGACGTATTGCGCTGGTTCGATCGCCACGGGCGCAAGAACCTGCCCTGGCAAAAAAACATCAGCGCCTATCGGGTCTGGCTGTCGGAGATCATGCTCCAGCAGACCCAGGTCACCACGGTGATTCCCTATTTCGAGCGTTTTACCGAGCGCTTTCCCGATGTCAGGCAGCTGGCGGCGGCCCCGGTGGATGAGGTGCTGCATCTGTGGACCGGCCTGGGGTATTACGCCCGGGCGCGCAACCTGCATCGCTGTGCGCAGCAGATAGTGGCCGAGCACGGCGGCGAATTTCCGGACAGTGTCGATGAGTTGAGTGCACTGCCGGGCATCGGCCGCTCCACCGCCGGGGCCATCGCCAGCATTGCCTTTGGCCGGCGCGCGCCCATTCTCGATGGCAACGTCAAACGCGTTCTGGCCCGGCACTATGCGGTGGAGGGCTGGCCCGGGCAGACCCGGGTGGCCAACACCCTCTGGCAGTACGCCGAGCAGCATACGCCCGAGCGGCGCTGCGCCGACTACACCCAGGCCATGATGGATCTGGGTGCCACAGTCTGTACCCGCACCCGGCCCGCCTGCGAGCTCTGCCCCCTGGGGGCGAGCTGCATCGCCCGCGCCCAGGGCAACCCCACCGACTACCCCGGCAAAAAGCCCAAGAAGGACAAGCCGGTCAAAGCGGTGCAGTTTCTGATGCTGCGCAACCCCGCCGGTGACATTCTGCTCGAGCAGCGTCCGGCGCAGGGTATCTGGGGTGGGCTCTGGGGTTTCCCGGAGCTCAATGTCGATTCCGATCCGCATGAACACGTGGCCGATCACTACGGCGCGGTAGCCCAGCGTGAAGTCTGGGACAGCTACCGGCACACCTTCAGCCACTACCATCTGGAGATTACCCCGGTTCTGTTGCAGTTGGCCCGGGAGCCTGAGAAAGTAAGTGAAAGCGGCGCGGCCTGCTGGTATTGTCTGGATGATCCCGAAGCGCTCGGGCTGGCCGCGCCGGTCAAGCGCCTGCTGCAGAAACTGGCCGAACTGGACCTGAGGTTGAGCCGCACAAGCGGCCAAGGCTAATCACAAAGGAGTTACACCGTGAAAACAATAATAACGGCGATGCTGGTCGCGCTAATTAGTGTCAGTGCCCTGGCGCAGACCGACCCGAAACCCTTCCAGGCCTATACCCGTTCGGGGGTGTCGCTCAACGGCGACTGGAAAATCATCGTGGACCCCTATGAGAACGGCTATTACAACTACCGCTATGAACCGTTCGACCAGATGGAAAACCCACCGCGCAGTGCCTACTTTCGCGATGCCAAACCCCGGCACCGGGCGGAGCTGATCGAGTACGATTTTGATAAGGCCGAGAGCCTGACCGTTCCCGGCGACTGGAATACCCAGAAGGAAAAACTGTATTACTACGAAGGCAGCATCTGGTACCGCAAGCTGTTCAATGCGCCGGCCATGGAGGCCGGACAGCGCAGTTTTCTGCATTTCGGTGCGGCCAACTACAAGGCCGATGTGTATCTCAACGGGGAAAAGTTGGGCCGGCACGTGGGCGGTTTCACTCCCTTTCATTTTGAGGTGACCGGCAAGCTCAAGCCCCAGAATAATTCCCTGGTGGTCAAGGTCGACAACAAGCGCGAACGCGACGGCGTACCCACGCTGAACACCGACTGGTGGAATTACGGCGGGCTGACCCGCGGTGTGCGGCTGTTGGTGACGCCGGAGATGTTCATTCGGGACTACCAGATCCGGCTGGATGATCACCGCACCAGCGAGGTCTCCGGCGAGGTGCTGCTCGACGGCGCCGAAGCCGGACAGAGAGTGCGCATCACCCTGCCCGAGCTGGGGATCGATCAGGTGATCGAAGTGGATGAAAATGGCGTCGGTCGGTTTCAGGTGCGCGCCGTGGGCGCTCAGCTCTGGTCCCCCGAGAGCCCCCGGATGTACCAGGTCAACTTCAAGGCGGGCAAGGATCATCTGAGCGATGAAGTCGGTCTGCGTACGATTGAAACCCGGGGCAAGCAGCTGCTGCTCAACGGCAATCCGGTTTTCCTGAGGGGCATTTCCCTGCACGAAGAGTATGCGGTGGACGGCGGGGGCCGGGTCACTTCCGCCCGTGAGGCGCGCCAGCAACTGCAGTGGGCCAAGGAGCTGGGCGCCAATTTTGTCCGGCTGGCGCACTACCCGCACAACGAATACATCGTGCGCCTGGCCGATCAGTTGGGGGTCATGCTCTGGTCGGAGATTCCGGTGTACTGGACCATCAACTGGGACAGTGAGGACACCTATCGCAACGCCGAGCGCCAGCTCACCGAGATGATCCAGCGCGATAAAAATCGCGCCGCCATCATCATCTGGTCGCTGGCCAATGAAACCCCGGTGAGCGAGGCACGCAACGAGTTTCTCACCCGGCTGGCGGAGAAGGCGCGCGAGCTCGACAGCTCCCGCCTGATCAGTGCGGCCATGGAGAAACACTACGATCCCGAGGACCCCAACCTGGCGGTAGTGGAAGACCCGCTGGCCGAGCTGGTGGACATCGTCAGTTTCAACGAATACATCGGCTGGTACGACGGCCCGCCCGAGAAAGCCGACCAGGTCACCTGGGAGATCCCCTACGACAAGCCGGTGTTCATCAGCGAATTCGGGGCCGGCGCCAAGCAGGGTCTGCAGGGCGACTCCACCACGATCTGGACCGAGGCCTACCAGGCCAAGCTGTATCGCAAGACCCTGGACATGCTCGATCGGATTGATGGCTACGTGGGCACCTCGCCCTGGATCCTGCTGGATTTCCGCTCGCCCCGCCGGACCCTGCCCGGGATTCAGGACGACTTCAATCGCAAGGGGTTGATGTCCGAAACCGGCGTGCGCAAGGAGGCCTTCCGGGTGTTGCGCGACTACTACCGCCAGCGCGCGGCCGAGCGGGTGAAGCTGGAAAAAGTAGAGTAGAGGCATTAGGCTGTCGCCTCCCCGAGGCACCCTGGAGAGTAAACAGTTATGGCACGCACAGTATTCTGTCGCAAATACAAGCAAGAACTGGAAGGCCTTGAACGGCCACCGCTGCCTGGACCCAAGGGGCAGGATATTTACGACAACATCTCCAAGCAGGCGTGGCAGGAATGGCTGGCGCACCAGACCATGTTGATCAATGAAAAGCATCTCAACCTCATGGACATGGGTACGCGCACCTACCTGAACGAGCAGATGCAGAAGTTTCTCTCCGGCGAGGACTATGACCGGGCGGAGGGCTATGTTCCGCCCGAGTCGTCTGAGTAAAACCGTCCCGGAAAAGAAGTCTCAGTAAGGAGGCACCCCCGCCGGTGCCGGACCCCAGCAACCCGGAGGGCTTTGAAACATGAACTTACTGCGTACGGACCTGCAAACCGCGCTGCACGATCTGCACGTCGCGGTGCAGGAGAGCATCGACAATTACCGGGATGCCTCGACCTTTGTCGAGGACCGCCGGGCCAGTGAGCTGTTTGCAGCCATCGCCGGGGAGCGCGAGCCGCTGCAGGGTGAAATTGAGCAGGCCATCCGCGAGACGGACGATCTGCCGGCCGCACCGGACTCCGATAGAGAGGCCGGCGAACAGCTGCTCCACCGCCTGCATTCCCTGTTCTCCCGGGACCAGACGGAGGACGTCATCGCCCAGCGGCTGGAGGGCGAGGCCGCGCTGGAGCGGGTCGTGGAGGAAGGTCAGGCGATGGATGTAGGCGAACCCTATACCGCCCTCAGCACCCGTTGCCTTGAGCTGATTGACTCCGCCCGCCGCCGTCTGGAGAAGGGGGCCGAGTAGGACGCCGCTAAATTCCTTCGAATTTGCGGAGCCCCCTTGACTCATTGGGCCCGAAACGGTTTAATACGCGCCTCTTGTCGGCAAGCCCCTCGGCCCGCCTGATCAAGAATTGCCCGGATAGCTCAGTCGGTAGAGCAGTGGATTGAAAATCCTCGTGTCGGTGGTTCGATTCCGCCTCCGGGCACCATGAATTTGAAAAGCCTCGATGCCTTTACGGGCCTCGGGGTTTTTTTATGGCTCGGTGGAGGCGGAATCGAACGCTTTTTACCTTGTCGGCGGTTGATTGACTCGGGCCGTCCTGGCCCTCGCCCTTCGGGCAGCTTCGCTGCCAAAATCCGCTCCCGGCGGATTTGTCCGCCTCCGGGCACCATCCTATTCCCTCTTAAAGGCCCAGCATTTTATGTTGGGCCTTTTTGCTTTCTGTCTGTCCTCGCGGTATGTTTGGTTTCTTCTTTTTCGGAGTGACCGACTATGCAAATCGTATCGGTAAACGTAGCGCAGCCCGTGACCATCGACTTTGATGGTCGGCAGTCAAAGACCGGGATCTACAAGAAGCCGGTCGATGGCAAGGTTCAGGTTACCCGCTTGGGGGTGGCCGGTGATACGGTTGTCGATGAGAAGGTCCATGGCGGGTTTGATCAGGCGGTGTATCTTTACCACAGCGAGGATTACGACTGGTGGTCCGAGCAGTTGGGTAAAACCCTGGCGCCCGGAACCTTTGGCGAAAACCTGACCGTCACCGGGCTGGCCGATCGCTCACTGGTGATCGGGGACCGGTTGAGGATCAACGATATCGAACTGGAGATCACCGCGCCGCGCACGCCCTGTTTCAAGCTCGCTCGTCGTATGGACGATCCGACGTTTCCCAAAGCGTTTGCAAGGGCGGCGCGACCGGGAGCGTACGCCCGGGTGCTGCAGGAGGGCTGTCTGCAGAGCGGGGATGAGATTCACCTTGAACCCACGACCGGAGACTTCGCCTCGGTCAGAGAGGTTTTCGTGGAGTGGCACAAGAAAGACCGCTCGCCCGAGGTGCTCAAAAAGGCGCTGGGCTCTCCCATTGGCCGGGTACACAAGCGCAAGATCCAGGGCTGGTACGATCAGATGCAGCAGGAGGCTCAAGGCGGGCTTTTCGAGCCGTAGTAACCGGTCGCAATCGGCGGGCCACTGATAGGCCTAATAGTTATTAAAGATGTTTTTTACAGGTCTTTTTGTTAGATCAAAAGGGGGGCGAGCCTTTTTTTTGATATTCCATTAAAAAGGTATTGACTGCGGCTTTAAAACCATTAGTATTGGTCGGGCTAGAAAGTCTGTTTTATATTTATGCACAACCATTTCGATTCCTACCTTAGCTAGATATCGTCCTGTCCGTCATAAGTAATAGCACCATTTCCAGCACAACCGCCCGTTTTAGGGCAACAAACATATTTGATGAATAGGTACGACAATGTCTACAGTTACTGGTACAGTTAAGTGGTTCAACGAAGCAAAAGGTTTTGGTTTTATTGAGCAGGAGTCCGGCCCGGACGTTTTTGCTCACTTCAGCGCCATCCAGGGTTCAGGCTTCAAAACCCTGGCCGAAGGCCAAAAGGTCAGCTTCACCGTGACCCAGGGCCAGAAAGGTCCTCAGGCTGAGAACATCGAAGCTATCTAAATAGCTTCTGAACCCGCGCTTCGGCGCAGGCGTTCGAAAAAGGCGACCTTCGGGTCGCCTTTTTTTGTGCTTATCGGTTGGGTATGAAAGAAAAGCATTGACAGACTCAGTATTATCTATACTATGGGTCGGGTTAGGAAGTTCTGATTTATATTGTAAAAACCTGTTCGATCCCTGCCAGTAGTTTGTAACTCAGTAGCACGTAATCGTCCTGTCTTTTTAAGTAATAGAATCTTTCCCAGCAGCATCGGTCCATCAGGGCCATTATTAATATTTTATTTGTAGGTACGATTATGTCAGCAGTTACTGGTACAGTTAAGTGGTTCAACGAAGCGAAAGGTTTTGGTTTTATTGAGCAAGAGTCTGGTGCAGACGTCTTTGCTCACTTCAGCGCCATTCAGGGTTCAGGTTTCAAAACCCTGGCCGAAGGCCAAGCGGTTAGCTTCAATGTGACTCAAGGCCAGAAAGGTCTTCAGGCCGAGAACATTCAAGCTATCTAAGCATTTGCTGAAATAGTTTTGATGTCGGTGCTTCGGCGCCGATGTTCTGAAAAAGGCGGCTCCCTCAGGGGAGCCGCCTTTTTTTATGGTCGACATTTTACGTTCTTCTTTATTTCTGTGAGGTCCATATGGCGGGCACAGGAACTGATATCGAACGGCGTCATGCTCCACTGTATGACGAGCCCAGGTTGACATGTTCCGCGATTAGGCGGAAAGTAATAAGTATGAACAGAGACTTACGCGAACCCGCCCCTCAGTATGACGGCGTGTCAGGGGAGCTCGTGGGGCAGCTCGATGCTGCCATCAACCGTCTTGCCGAAATCAATGCCACTGAAGGCGTCTCGCCCGTATTCGAGGTGATCGACGCGGCACGGGCTCTGATGTTCAATGCCGAGGGGCTGGATGCGCTTTACGCGCGTGTACCGGCGATCGAGGCTGCCGGTTTTTTTCGCGGCAGCGACTGGGATTATCCCCAGACGCTGGTGCCTTCACTGGCCGTGCGTACCGTGCGCCACGGCGAGCCGACCGCTACCCTGGTGGAATGTCTGAGCCAGATTCGCCTGCTGGCGGTGGCCAGGGGCGACTACACCCACTCTTCCATCTCGGCGGAACACGCCCATCATTTTCTCGCCCAGGTACTGGCGATGAACCTCGATCTGGTGGTCAGCGATCTGCAGGAGAGCGATCGGTTGCGGCCGGAGGGTCTCGGCTATCTTGTTCAGACGCTCTACCACTACCTGCTTCGGCATCTGGGTTACGAGAATCTACTGGAACATCTGGTCGCGGAAGTCTGGCGCATCCTGGCGCAGCGTCCGGTCCAGGTGGATGGCGTCAAACAGATGGTGACCCAGATCGCCGTCTGTCTGGAAAAGCCCGATGCCCTCGGCGGCGAAGTCGGGGACGATGCGCTGCAGCTGATTCACGCCGTGTTCAGCCCCACCGAGGGCTGCCGCGAAGATCCCGGTTTTGAGGTCTATGCACAAAGATTGGCGGACATGGACGAAGCCGCCCTGTTGCAGGAAGCCATCGGCTTTGCCCAGGCCATGCATAGTACGGGTCTCGTCTCCCCTTACATGCCGGTCTTCATACGTTACCTGCGAACTCGGTGGAACGAGCTGATTCCAACCGCATTGGGGCTGAGCCAGACGGGTGCGGATGCATTCCACTGTTATCCGGCGCTGATTCACACTCTGATTGATGAAGCCCTGTTCCCCGAGACCAGCCAGTGCGCCTACGGGCTGGCCATGATGCTCGAGCGGGGTATTCTCTACGCGCCCCCCGTGGCACCGTCTCTGTGGCGACAGATACGACTGTCGCTGTGCGACGCGGCGGCCGAGAAGATTGTGGCCGTTTTCGGGCGCAGCCGTTCCCCCGAATGCTTTCTGCTGGCCGACGTGCTCAATGTGCTAGGACGGCCGCTGGGCGTGGGTCAGGGCAATTACCCGACCTGTCAGTCGACCCGCGCCCTGTCCATGTGGGCGTACAATATGCCGGCGGAGCTGCTTCGGATCCTGGCCTGGGCAGCGCGCGACGATGAAGTGGTCATGCGCTTTGAAGGCGAAAGTATTTCCTCCCGGGATCTGGGTGCCGGGCTGGCGAGCGAGCCCCCGGTGGATGTGGATGCGGTCTCGCTGCTGACCGTACCGCACCTGGATCGCATTTACTTTGAAATGGGCCGCCGCAGCGTGGGGCGCGGCGAAGATCCGCACAAATGGGTCAATGCCGAGTTCCACGGTGATCACGTGGGCCACGGATTTCGTATAGCCGTAGACGTGTTTACCGGTGGGCTGAAAGATTTCGAAGGATTCATCCGCGATTTTTATGCCGCCTACCATCCTTTTTACAACGGCAACATTCCGGTCATCAGCCCGCAGCCGGCGGGCATTGCGGTGACCGACAGCGCCACGCGCTTTCTCGGCTGGCACGCCATCACCATTCAGCGGCTGGCGTTGGATCCGGACGAGGTCATGCGCGTCTATTTTTTCAATCCCAACAACGACAGCGGGCAGAACTGGGGACAGGGTATTGTCACCTCGACCCAGGGCAACGGCGAGCTCTACGGCGAAGCCTCGCTGCCGGTGGCCGAATTCGCCTCGCGCTTGTATGTGTTTCACTACGATCCGCTCGAGAAGGGCGAGCCGGCCGACATTCCAACCGATGACGTCAATCGGGCTATTCACCTGGCCCAAAGCAGTTGGGCCTCGGGGCGTTAGTCAGCCCGAAGTGCCCGCATGTCCACCTCTGGCACAGCTCATCCAGTGTCAGTTTTCTTGCGCAATGCAGAAGGAGAACAATGTATGTCGAACAAGTTAGAAATGCCAACCAAAGACGTGTCCAGCTGGACCGATCCGACCCTGGACTCGGTGCGTGGCACCGAAACCCCCAAGGACCCGAACAAGGGTTATATCGCCTTGCTGGGCTGGAGCGTCAATGCCATCAAAGCCGCCCAGAAATTTGATCGTCGTTATGTCGTGGTGGCGCCCGACTGGGCCGCCGATTTCTGCGAAGCCAACAATATCCCGTTTATTCCATGGGATTTTGTGCGCCTGAACGACCGCTCCATGGAAATCGCCGAAGTCCTCAAAAAAGAGGGCGTCGATGTGGCCATCCCCCTGTTCGAAGAAACCGTCGAGTGGTCGGGCGCGATCAACTCGGTGCTCATGGACAATCCGCGTATGTACGGGCAGTCCATTCTGTTCCGTGACAAGGCATTGATGAAGCGCCGCGCCCAGCTGGGCGGTATTCGCGTGGGCATTTTCGAAGAGGCGCATGAAAAGGACGATATTGTCCGCTTCATGAAGCGCGTCAATCAGACGCTGCTCAAGCTCGACGGTGACCCCGATGACCCGATCCACGTCAAGGCCTTCGATAAGGCCGGCTGCCTCGGCCACCGGATGATCCGCAAGATCGAGGAGATCGACAGCATTCCCGCCGAGGAATACCCGCTGCTGATGGAGAGTCACCTCGATGGCTGGGAGTTCGCGGTCGAAGCCTGGATCCACGACGGTGAAATCAAGTTCCTCAATATCTCCGAGTATGTGACGCTGGGTTACTCGGTCTTTGTGCCCGCCACCAAAGAGCTGGAGAGCTGGCGCAATGCGATCACCAAGCAGATCGAAAAGCTGATCAAGACCTTCGACATCAAGTTCGGGCTGATCCATCCCGAGTACTTTGTCACCGCCGATGGTGAAATGTACTTTGGCGAGATTGCCTATCGCCCGCCGGGCTTCAAGGCATTCGAGCTGATCGAGCGCGCCTACGGCTTCAGCGCCTATCAGGCATCCATGTTGGTATTCGATCCCAAGAGCACCAAAGAAGAGGTGGAAGCCTTCTTCCCGCGCGAAGTCGAGGGTGCCAAGGGCTACGCCGGTTGCTTTGGCGTGTATCCGCGCCGCCGTGTGGTCAGCAAGCTGGAGATGCCCAAGGAGACCACCGAGCATCCATACTTCGAGTCCCACGAGCTGGTCGCGCCCACCGAGGAGACAGTGCCGGACCGGGCGGCATTTGGCACTCACTGGGGGCTGGTATTCTTCTTTGGGGATGATCCCATCAAGATGCGGGATCTGCTCAAGGCCCAGGAGGACCTGGACTTCTACGTCTGAATCTCTTCAGTCTGAACCTCTACAAAAAGGCTGACGTTAGCAGAATTCGGGGGCGCAACGACAGAGCGGGTCGTGGCGCCCCCGTTTGTTTGTACAACGCTCTGTGATTGATTTTACGGACTCTGACAGCGGACGTTGGGCTAGTCAGCGGACTTTTTGGTGAGATCAGAGCTTGGTGTATTCAATGCGCAAACGTTGGGCAGCCTCGGAATGGCGCGCCATGATCTGGCCGATATCATTGTCCACCAACTCGCCCTTTTTAACTTTCCACTCGCCCGCAACCATGACATAACTCGCCCTGTGAGCGCCACACAGCAGTAGCGCGGCCAGCGGATCGCCGTAACCGGAAAACCGGGGCTCGTCCAGGGAGAAGAGGGCGAGATCCGCCTGATGTCCTACTGCGAGGGAGCCCAACTCGGGCCGCCTCAATATCTCGGCGCCCCCAAGGGTGGCCATACGCAGCGCATCCAGGTGGCTGAATTGCTCGGCGCCGTACTGGAGCTTCTGGGTGAGCATTGCCTGGCGCGCTTCCTGAATCAGGTTGGAGCCATCGTTCGAGGCCGACCCGTCCACGCCCAACCCGACCCGAACACCGGCGCTTTGCAGGTCCCGGGTTCGGCAGGTGCCGGATGCGAGCACCATGTTCGAGGACGGGCAGTGACAGACGCCGGTGCGGGCATGCCCCAGGCGCGCGATTTCACCATCGTTAAAATGAATCCCGTGGGCCAGCCAGACGCGCTCGTTGAGCCAGTCGACTTTCTCAAGATAGTCCACGGGCCGTTCACCATAGGTTCTGAGGCAGAAGTCATTCTCTTCTGCGGTCTCTCCCAGGTGAGTGTGCAGCAACAGATCCTCTCGCTCGGCGATGGTGGCGGAGGCCTGCATCAATTCGGGGGTGACCGAAAAGGGCGAGCAGGGCGCCAGTGCAATCTGGCACAGAGAGTCCTCGGCCCGGTTGTGGTAGTCGCGTACCAGGCGTTCACTTTCGCTGAGGATGTGGTTGTCGGTTTCCACCACAGATTCGGGCGGCAGCCCGCCGGCCGATTGCCCAAGGCTCATTGAGCCCCGGGTCAGCGTCACCCGGTTACCGATGCCGCGCGCTGCCTCCACCTGAACATCAATGGCATGCGGCATGATGGTACTGAACACGTAATGGTGGTCGGCAGCGGTCGTGCAACCGGAGAGTAAAAGCTCGCTCAGTGCCAATTGTGTCGAGGCGTAAATAGCGTCGTCATTGAGGTTGGACCAGACCGGGTAGAGTGCCTGCAGCCAGGGAAAGAGCGGTTTGTTCAGGGCCGCCGGCAGAGCTCGGGTAAGCGTCTGGAAAAAGTGATGGTGGCAGTTGATCAGTCCCGGAAGAATAACCACGTCTGACGCATCAAACCGGTCGTCATATTCGGTCACGGGGACCATCCCGCGGGCCACCAGTTCCACTATCTGACCGTTGCGAACCACCAAGCCGTTGTCGGCCGTCTGGCCGGTGCCGGTCCAGCAGGCCAGCGGGTTGCTGATCCAGGTGGTTGTCATTGGCTAGGCTCCTTCATTTGCATCGCCGAGTGCTTTGGCGGGTCCAGTCCACAGCCGCGCAAAATCACTTGACTGAGAAAGTTAGAAATGTCCTCGATCATATCCGTATCATATTGCGCCCGATTCATGATGCCCAGGATTTGCGTATCGAAATTGCCATAGTGTTGAGTGGACGACCAGATCAGAAAAATCAGATGCATGGAATCCACTTTGGCCATACGGCCCTGCCTCGACCCAGGTGTCGATGGCCAACGCCTTGCGGCGAACCCACTGGCGCATCTCGGGGCGAATATAATCCTTCAGGTGGGGAGCGCCCTGAATGATCTCCATGGCAAACAGTTTGGAGGCGCGCGGGTGAGTGTAGGAGAACTCGACATTTTTTCGGATGAGTTCATCCAACACCGTTGCCGGGTCGTCTTTTTCGGTGATTTCGTTGAAAAAGTTGTTCCACAAGTGAATCAGGTTATCCAGTACCGCTATGTATAGATTGGATTTGCTTTTGAAGTAATAGTGCACATTGGCTTTGGGGATGGCCGCCCGGTCGGCAATCGCCTGGATGCTGGCTCCACGGTAGCCGTGTTGGACAAATTCTTTCTCTGCCGCCTTGACGATATTGGTGAGGTTTCGATCCCGGATCTTCCCGGCCCGATATTTCCTCGTGGGCGTTTCATTGGGATCGAAATCAATGGCATTTTCCAGTGCTTTGTTTACCATCTTGTGTTGCTCCGCAATTGTCGTGGTTTTCCCTCAGCTTCTATGAAATATCTGCGGCTAACTTCGATTACCTCCATTTTAACGGATTCGGTTGTTTCAACAAGCTGTTAGATCGCCGCTTTGCGGGTGGATATTTCCCAAAGCGTGGTCGGAGCCTGGGGTTCCTGTAGAATCATTGTGCTGGCAGCCTCTTGTTTGAATGCCGGAGCTTTGAATATTGAAATACGGAGAGTATAGAGTTTTCGGAATTGCGATAGTCAAAAATGAAAGCTCTATCCCTCACAGGACTGATTGCAGAGGAGCGCGAATGAATACCTTCATCTCGGAATGGTTGCCCACCCTTCTCGCTATGCTGGCCACCGGCGCCTTTGCCGGCATACTCGCTGGCTTGCTGGGCGTGGGCGGCGGCATTGTCATAGTCCCGGTCCTGTACTTTGTGCTCCAGGGGCTGGGCGTGGACCCGGCGGTGGCGATTCGGGTGGCCACCGGCACCTCCCTGCTGGTGATCGTGCCCACCAGCCTGTCGTCGGTGCGCTCCCATCACAAACGCGGCAATGTTGACTGGGCGCTGATCAGACGCTGGTGGCCATTCATGGTGCTTGGGGTCATCGCCGGCAGCCTGGTGGCCCTCTGGGCCAACGGCGATCTGATCAGCGCCCTGTTTGGCATCATTGCGCTGCTGGCGGCCACCAATATGCTCCTGCGCCCTCAGGCGCCGCCACTGGCCGATTCCCTGCCGGGCCTGCCTGGGCAGGGCGCCATGGCCGGCAGCATCGGGTTCTTCTCGGTCATGGTCGGCATTGGCGGGGGCACCCTGGGCGTCCCCATGCTTACAGCCTGCAGCTATCCACCGCACCGGGCCGTGGGCACCGCGGCTTTTTTCGGCCTGCTGATTTCCCTGCCCGGCGCCACCGCCATGTTGCTGGCCGAGACCCCGGAGGGGGCACCGGCCGGCATGGTGGGGTCGGTCAGTCTGGCGGGGTTTGCGGCCATCGTGCCACTGACCGTCCTGCTGGTGCCGGTGGGCACCTGGCTGGGAAGCAAACTGAACGCCGCCTGGCTCAAGAGAGTATTCGCGATCTTTCTGTGCATCAGTGGCGGCCGTATGCTGATGCAGGTTTTCGGGGTCTGATGGGATAGCTCCCCAGCATATGGCATCACTGGAAGATCGAGCGTCAGAGCCCGCGATCACTGCCCTTGGCTGAGGTCAGTGGTCGATCGGGCTTGGCATAAGGAAGGCGTGCGATGCGACGGGTCGAGTGGTAACCGTCCAGCCCGGAGATGGCCACGCTGCCCAATGCCTCCAGGTCCACAAAGCCATCCTCGTGAATGGCATCGCCATCCAGGCGGACTTCGATGATCTCGCCGATGATGAATTCGGTATCATTGAGCTCAATCAGTTTGTCTTCGCGCAGTTTCAACGCAACGCTCAGACGACTCTCGGCCACAAAGGGGGCGGGGTGCAGGTCACTGTAGAGCGGCGTCAGTCCGGTGGCGGCAAATTCCGATTCGCCGCGGGGGTACTTGGCCGAGGTCTGGTGGGCTGCTTCCACAATATCCGCATTGACCTGGTTCAGAGTGTAGTAGCCGCTGGCGAGCAGATTCTCCACGCTGTGGCGCTCAACGGTTCGCGGGCGGGTGACCATGCCCATCAGCGGTGGGTTGGCGCCCAGGTGAATCACCGAGCTGACAATCGCGAGGTTGGGGTTACCTTCGGCATCGGCGGTGCCCACCAGGTTGGCGCTCTTGAAGCCGGCCAGCGAATTGATGAAATGCGCGCGGTAGCGTTTGTCCATCGCGTGCAGGTCGTCCGCCGTCAGGCGGGTGGGCTGTTTCATGCAATGCCTCTCCTGTGTTGTCTTGTCGATGCTTCGCAACACTATACGCCCATCGCCCGGTCGCGGTTCAATAGACAAAAAAAGGAGCAGCCTAAGCTGCCCCAACAGGTCGACTTCATGAAGCAATGAAGAAGTCGGATGGATGGGCCCGTGCCCTGTTTGCCCGGGTCCACCGCTTATGTTCGATTGAAGTTCAGGCGCTCACCTGCACCCTGCCGTCCACAATCTGCACCGGATACACCGGCACGCTGTGCTCGGGCGAATCGATGCACTCGCCGGTGCGCAGATTGAAGTGCTGCTTGTACAGGGGCGAGGCCACCACTACATCATCGCCAATGGAGCCGATGATGCCGCGCGAGAGCACGTTGGCTTTGCCGATCGGGTCGTAGTTACCGATGGCGAACACTTCGTTCAGGTGCTTCGAATAGATGATCGCCACCTGCTGGCCGTTCACCTTGGCACAGAGCCCACTGTTGGGAACCAGATCGTTCTCGCGGCACACCTCGATCCACTGGGTGCTGGTTTCCTGTTGGGCAGCGCTTGCGGATGCATTCATAGTAATCTCCAGTAGGTTATTGAGGGTCTAGAGGGTTTAGTCCGACAGTTCCACCAGCGGAATCTGATTCTTGCGGTCTTCCTCGGTCGCGGGCCGGCGCATGCCGCGCTCGGCCACGTAGGCGAGGTTATCGTCCGGCTCATCGGTGTTGATGAAGTGGCTGAAGCGCTTGAGTTTTTCCGGGTCTTCCAGCGTTTTCTTCCACTCGCACTCGTAGTTGGCGATGTTGCGGGTCATATCATCCTCAAGTTCCTGACCGATATTGAGCTTGTCATCGATCACGACTTCGCGCAGATAATCCAGACCGCCTTCCAGGTTCTCGAGCCAGACCGAGGTGCGTTGCAGGCGATCGGCGGTGCGGATGTAGAACATCAGCACCCGGTCGATGTAGCGCACCAGAGTCTCGTCATCCAGGTCGGTGGCGAACAGGTCAGCGTGACGGGGGCGCATGCCGCCGTTGCCGCACACAAACAGGTTCCAGCCTTTTTCCGTGGCGATCACGCCGATGTCCTTGGACTGGGCTTCGGCGCACTCGCGGGTACAGCCGGACACGGCGAACTTGAGTTTGTGCGGTGAGCGCAACCCCTTGTAGCGGTTCTCCAGTGCCACTGCCATGGTGGTGCTGTCCTGCACCCCGTAGCGACACCAGCTGGTACCCACACAGGATTTCACCGTGCGCAGGGATTTGCCGTAGGCATGACCGGTTTCAAACCCGGCATCGATCAGGCGCTTCCAGATCGGAGGCAGTTCGTGCAGTTGAGCGCCGAACATGTCGATGCGCTGGCCGCCGGTGATCTTGGTATAGAGGTTGTATTCTTTGGCAATCTCGCCGATCACGATCAGTTTTTCGGGCGTGATCTCGCCGGCGGCCACACGAGGAATGATCGAGTAGGTGCCGTCTTTCTGCATGTTGCCCAGATAAATATCGTTGGTGTCCTGCAGACCGATGTGTTCGTCTTTCAGGACATACTCGTTCCAGAAAGAGGCGAGAATGGAACCGACCGCCGGCTTGCAGATGTCGCAACCCAACCCTTTGCCGTGGCTTTCCAGCAGCTCGTCAAAGGTCCTGATCTCCTTCACCCGCACAATATCCGCCAGTTCCTGCCGGCTGTACTCAAAGTGCTCACACAGGTTGTTGTTCACTTCCACACCCAGCGAGGTCAGCTCGGCATCCATGACCTGCTTGACCAGCGCGGTACAGCCACCGCAGCCGGTGGAGGCGCCGGTCTCGGACTTGATGCCGCCCATGTCGCAGCAGCCACCCTGGACCGCGCCCTGGATATCGCCTTTGGTGACGTCGTAGCAGGAGCAGATCTGGGCCGTCTCCGGGAGCGCATCCACACCCATGCCGACACTGGCTTCGCCATCGAGCTGCGGCAGAATCAGCTGCTCGGGTGAAGCGGGCAGGTCCATGTCATTGACGCACAACTGCTGCAGCGTCCCGTAGGATTCGGTATCGCCCACCAGTACGGCACCCAGCAGTTTTTTGCCATCTTCAGACACAATCAGGCGCTTGTACACTTCCGCCACGCCGTCGCTGTAAGTATAGCACTGGGCGCCGGGGGTCTTGCCCATGGCATCGCCGATGCTGCCCACTTCCACACCCAGCAACTTCAGCTTGGTGCTCATGTCGGCGCCGGTAAACTCCAGCTCGGACTTGGCCAGAATGTGTTCCACGGCCACTTTGGCCATCTGGTAGCCGGGTGCCACCAGACCAAAAATCATGCTGTTCCACAGCGCGCACTCGCCAATGGCGTAGATGTTATCCACTGAGGTCTGACAGAAGTTGTTGATGGCAATGCCACCGCGCTCGCCCATATCCAGCCCGGCCTGCTTGGCCAGTTCATCGCGTGGGCGGATGCCGGCGGAGAAAATCACCATGTCGGTTTCCAGCTCTTCGCCATCGGCAAAGTTCATGCGGTAGCGACACTCGTCACCCTCGACAATTTCCTTGGTGTTCTTGCCGGTGTGGACGCTCACGCCCAGGTCTACAATCTTCTTGGTCAGCAGCTGGCCGCCGCCTTCATCCAGCTGGCGGGCCATCAGGCCACTGGAGAATTCCAGTACGTGGGTTTTCAGCCCCAGGTTCTTCAGGGCGTTGGCCGCTTCCAGACCGAGCAGGCCGCCGCCGATTACGGCGCCCACTTTGCTGTCCCTGGCGGAAGCGGTGATTTTCTCCAGATCCTCAATGGTCCGGTACACAAGGCAGTGCTCCTGGTCGCCACCGGGAATGGGCGGAACAAAGGGATAGGAGCCGGTGGCCAGTACCAGCTTGTCGTACTTCTCGGTACGGCCGCTGGCGGTGATCACGCTGTTGTTCTGCGGATCGATCGCGGTCACCCGGTCATTGAGGGTATAGAGCACGCCGCGTTCGCGGTACTCGTCTTCGGTGGTCATCGCCAGATCGTCGGCGGTGGAACCATCAAAGTAGCTGCTCAGTTTGACCCGGTCATAGGCCAGGCGCGATTCTTCGGCGAAGGTCACCACTTCGATCTCGCCCTCGGGGGCCGCGTCCAGCATATTGGTGATGAACTTGTGGCCGACCATGCCGTTACCGACAACAATAATGCGCTGTTTCATATCGTTACTCCTGACTAAATCTCAAATTCGTTCCGCGGCTGCACGCTATGGGGCCGATGTAGGGCGGATAAGCTGTAAGCGCATCCGCCGTCGCGACTTAACGTGCCGCAAAGATAACTTCGCGCTAGGCACTGGCGCAGGTGATCCCGATATCAAGATCTCGCTGCTGCGCCTCACTCAAAAACTGCTCCGGCGCCAACTCACCCGCCAGATTCACCACATCACCCACCACAATCAGTGCCGGGGAGCGGACGGCTTCACGCTCGGCGGTATCGGCCAGGTATCCCAGCGTGGTGGTGAACACCCGTTGGTTGGCTCGACAACCGTTTTCGATAAAGGCGGCGGGGGTGGCGTCGCTCAACCCGTTGTTCATCAATTGCCGGGAAATGTCTTCCGAGCGGCTGACGCCCATATAAAACACCAGGGTGTGATTCAGTTGCGCCAGCGCCTGCCAATTGCTGGTCACTTCTTTTTCGCCGTGGCCGGTGACCAGGGTGCAACCTTGCGACAGGCCGCGATGGGTCAGCGGAATACCGGCCGCGCTGCTGCAACCGGAGGCGGCGGTAATGCCGGGGATCACCTCGGCGTCCACCTCGGCCCGGCGCAGCGTCAACAACTCTTCACCGCCGCGACCAAACACAAAAGGGTCGCCGCCTTTGATGCGGCACACGGTCATTCCCAGCTTGGCCTGATCGACCAGGCGCTGGTTGAGATCTTCCTGCGCGATGCTGTGATGGTTTTTCGCTTTGCCGACATAGAGTGCCGGCACGCCCTTGGGAAACAGTGCGCGAATATCGGCACTGACCAGTTGGTCGTAAAAAATGATGTCGGCGCTTTCGATGGCGCGCAGCGCTTTTACGGTCAGCAGATCGGGGTCGCCGGGGCCGGCACCCACCAGCCAGACTTTGCCCGCCTCGCGGCGCGCCTGCTTTGAACGTTCGCTGCCTGAAACAGACAGGTTCCGATTCAGCGGCTTGTCAAAGGAGTGAATGTTGGCTGTACTCATGGTTACTGTCCCGTCGTGCGTTTGACCTTGAGTGGCGTGCGATTCGAGTCGCGATCAAAACGGTTGTTAAAACGTCAAGTAGGTAAGAGCAAGGACAGTGCCAGTTAGCGATCAAGCTGTAGGAAAACTTTTTAATTGTCAGAAATTCAATGACTTAGCGACAGAACGAGGGCGTCGATCAGAAATTGATCGCCGTGCTCTGAAAACAAAACGAGCACTAAGGCTGTGCAGCGGTGCGCTTTAATAACGCAAAACAGTGCATAAACAAAAAACCGGAATTGCACCACAAGTACACAAGTGATGGTGCAGGCGCACCCGTCGAGTGCACGAGTGCTTTTTCGGGTACAAATTCGGCCGGGTGGACGACAAAACTGCGTCCTTAATTGGTTTTCGGGTCGACCGATAAACCTGGTTTGGTTATTGCAACAACTCTTCTTGTAATGAATAACCTTCAGGTTGCTCTATGATGGACAAGACACAATTGGTTGCCCGCTCCGGCGCACAAACGCCCGACTCAGGCACCCACACAATTGATACGACCTGTGCCTATTGCGGTGTGGGTTGTGGTATCCGTGGGCAAGTGACCCCGGAAACCCGCGAGGTGGTGGTCGAGGGCGATCCCTCCCACCCGGCCAACTACGGCAAACTCTGCTCCAAAGGCATGGCGCTGGGTGAAACAGTGGGGGACACAGGCCGCCTGCTGCATCCAGTCGTGCACGGCGAGCGTCGCTCCTGGAATGAGGCGTTGCAGACCGTTGCCCAGGGGTTTATCGATACCTTGATAGAGCACGGCCCCGACTCGGTCGCCTTCTATGTCTCCGGCCAGCTTCTGACCGAAGACTATTATGTCGCCAACAAACTGATGAAGGGCTTTATCGGTAGCGGCAATATCGACACCAATTCGCGTCTGTGTATGTCCTCCAGTGTCGCCGGCCACAAGCGCGCCTTCGGCAGCGATACCGTGCCCGGCTGCTATACCGATCTGGAAGAGGCCGACATGCTGGTGCTCACCGGGTCCAACCTGGCCTGGTGTCACCCGGTGCTGAACCAGCGCATCAAGGCGGTCAAACAGCAGCGCCCGCATATGAAGGTGGTTGTCATTGATCCCCGGCGTACCGATACCTGTGATCTGGCCGACCTGCACCTGCCCGTGAACCCGGGCACTGACGTGGCCCTGTTCAATGGGCTGTTGGCCCACCTCGCACAAAAGGGCGCGGTGGATGAAGACTACGTTCAGGCCCACACTGAATACTTTACCGAGGCGCTGGTGGCCGCCATGGAAGACGCCGGCGACCGTCCGGTTCTGGCCAAAACCCTGGGCGTGTCAGATTACGAGCTGGAAACCTTCTTCCAATGGTTTGCCGACACCGAAAAAGTCGTGACCGTCTATTCCCAGGGCGTGAACCAGTCCACCTCGGGCACCGACAAGGTCAACAGCATCATCAACTGCCATCTGGCCACCGGCCGCATCGGTCGGCCCGGCATGGGGCCCTTCTCCATTACCGGCCAGCCCAACGCCATGGGCGGGCGCGAAGTCGGGGGCCTGGCCAATACGCTCGCCGCCCACATGGACTTTGACGATCCCGAGCAGTGGCAATTGGTACAGAAGTTCTGGGGCGCGGAGCAGCTGGCGCGCAAGCCGGGCCTGAAAGCCGTGGACATGTTCGACGCGGTGGACTCCGGAAAAATCAAAGCCATCTGGATCATGGCCACCAACCCGGTCATGAGTCTGCCCAATGCCGACAAAGTCAAACGCGCGCTGGAGAAGTGCCCGCTGGTGGTGGTGTCCGATTGCATGGCCGACACCGACACCACCCGCCTGGCCGACGTACTCCTGCCCGCCGCCGGTTGGGCGGAAAAATCCGGCACGGTCACCAACTCCGAGCGCCGCATTTCCCGTCAGCGGGCGCTGCTCCCGGCCCTGGGTGAAGCCAAACCCGACTGGTGGATGATCGCCGCCGTGGCCCGCCAGATGGGCTATGGCGAAGCCTTCGATTACGCCAGCGAAGCCGATGTGTTTCGCGAATACGCCCAGCTGACCGCCACCGACAACAACGGCGCGCGCGATCTGGACCTGGGCCTCTATTCGCATCTGGACCGCGCCGGCTACGATGCCATGCCCCCGCGCCAGTGGCCATTGCCGGCGGGTAAAACACCGCCGGATCACGATCTGCGCCTGTTCGGTGACGGTGTCTATTTCACTCCCTCCGGCCGGGGCCAGTTTGTCGCCGTGCGCCACCGGGCACCCGCCAGTCAGGTGAACACCGAGTTCCCGCTGGTACTCAACACCGGCCGCATCCGCGACCAGTGGCACAGCATGACCCGCACTGGCCTGGCCCCCCGCTTGTGTGGTCACCTGCCGGAACCCTTCATCAGCGTCAACGACCGCGACGCCGGCCGCTACCAACTCAAGGACGGCGCCCTGGCCGACGTCACCAGCGCCTGGGGTAACATCCGCGTGCGAGTGCAGGTGAGCGAACAATGCAAAACCGGCCAGGTCTTCGTCCCCATGCACTGGACCGACATTCACGCCAACAAAGCCCGGGTCGCTACTCTCGTGGGCGAGAACGTCGACCCCACCTCCGGCCAACCGGAGAACAAATACACCCCGGTCAAGGTCGCCCCCTGGTACGGCCAGTCCGAAGCCCTGCTGGTCAGCCGCGAGCCGCTGGCGAATCTGCAGACCGACTACTGGGCCATGTCCCGGGTCAACGGCGGTCACCTCTACCGCATCGTCAGCGCACTCCCCGCCGCGGAACTGGACGGCCAGCTGCGCGCTCTGTGCAAAGGCGCCAACGACCAGGAGCTTTCCTTCGGCCACTCCGACCAGGGTGAATTCCGCCGCGCCATCGTCCGCGAAGGCCAGCTGCACCTGGCTTACTCCCTGGCCGAAAGCTTCGGCACCCGCGACTTCAGCTGGCTGGGCGACCTGCTCGAAGGCGACTTCGCCGACGGTGCCATGCGCGCCCTGCTCAGCGGCCAGCCGGACAAAAGCCTCAACGCCGGCAAACTCATCTGCGCCTGCAAACAGGTCGGCTACAACACCCTGTGCAGTGCCGTACGCGAACAGGGCCTCGAAACCGTCGCCGACCTAAGCACCGCCACCCAGGCCGGCACCGGCTGCGGCTCCTGCATTCCGGAGCTGGAGCAGATCATCGCCAGAGAGCGTGCGGATGCTGTGGCCTAACAACAGACCGCCGTGAATTCCCCACAACCGGAACGACGTCCTCGATCGGCACGACCCAGGCCGCCGGTCGAGCGGCTTATCCGAATAACCTCCCGCAGAACTTGTAAGAACAACGATTGTCGCTCTAGGCATTACCAGCTAGGTTTGTGAAGGCGACTGGCTAATAGCAACAGGCTTTAAGTTAGAAATATGGTCTTTTACTTGAAATACTTTGCTTCCGCGCCTTGCCCACCTTATTTAAAGTCAAGTAGAGTTGGCTATAACAAGAAAATAATGTACGCGCGCTTCCTGCGCCGGACGACATCCTGAGCCTCCCGGGAGGGGCTTGACCTGCTGATCAATAATGCTGGCATACCCGGTAGGTCTTCCGGACTTGACAATACGTCCTATGCTGTCAGCGTTAATGATCGACAATAACTATGATAAAGCTTCTGTATCCAATACTCCTTCTCCCGCTGATCTCTCTGGCCAGCGATATTCGGCCATTTGAATCCGATGGGTGTAGCTCCTTTCCCGATGGGACAATTGAACAGGGTGAGTTATGGCTTTCGTGCTGTGTTGCCCATGACTATTCTTACTGGAAAGGCGGTACCTACCAGGATCGAGTGAAGGCAGACAGGGAGTTGGAGGCCTGCGTAGCGTCTGTGGGACAGCCGGGTGTTGCGCGGCTGATGTTGGCTGGTGTTAGAGTTGGCGGCACTCCCTACCTCCCTACCCGGTTTCGTTGGGGGTATGGTTGGCCTTACCTGAGGGGCTATAAGGCGCTGACTGAAGAGGAGATAAATCATATAGAAAATCTGGAAAGTGATTAGTGGTAAATGGATTTGTTTGTTTCGACATTCTAGGAGGCCTTTAGGTCCGGATGAGAAATGGATCTATGCCGCAAGTGAAGTTTTGCATTAGACGATAAGGAGTTGATGTCTATAAGTTCTAAACGCTGGGTGACGCCACCTCTGGATCATGCTATAAGAACAGGAGACGTTAAATATGGAAAGCGCCCTAAAGGGGTGCGGAAATAGTGCAGATACTAATCATGTAAGAAGCCACTAAACTGGATACACCCGGGGGTAAATGTTATGAAAACTCATTTGGTGACTGGCGAAAACGAGGTTGCTTGCGGAAAGCACGATGATGATTTGCTGGAGACGACTGAGCCAGAGAAAGTAACTTGCAAAACGTGTCGATCTACAACCTGGTTTCAGGATCTGGTTGAAGGAGAAGGTTCGGGCGCTCCGTTAAAAGGAAAAAGTGGATTTCTTCCAAAAGAACTATGGAAGAAATACATTAAATCCATTCGCGGGAAAAACAGGCTTCCCAGTGGCTTGAAGTAACTCAGCACGTATTCGGAAGTCCTGCTCTGACCAGCGACTTTTACCTCAGGTGAATCCTTTCATGTTAGAAACATCAAGTTCAGCGTTTGATTTTGTAGCCGGACTTGAACAGCCAGGCGATCACCGACAGGCAGGCCGTCATAAACACCAGGATCATGCTGAGGCTGATGCCGACGCTGACATCCGATACGCCGTAGAAACTCCAGCGAAAGCCGCTCACCAGATACACGACCGGATTGAACAGCGTTACGGTCTGCCACAGCGGCGGCAGCATGCTGATGGAGTAGAAGCTCCCACCCAGAAAGGCCAGCGGGGTAATGACCATCATCGGCACCACCTGCAATTGTTCAAAGCTCTCGGCCACTATGCCGATAATGAACCCGAACAGGCTGAAGCTGATGGCCGTCAGTATCAGAAAGGCGAACATCCACACCGGGTGCTCAATGGAGTAATCCACAAACAGCCGGGCGGTGATGATAATGATCAGCCCCAGAAGCACCGACTTGGTGGCCGCCGCGCCCACATAGCCCAGCACGATTTCCAGCGCCGACACCGGGGCGGACAGGATCTCGTAAATGGTGCCGGTGAACTTGGGCATATAGATGCCGAAGGAGGCGTTGGACGTACTTTCGTTCAGGACCGTGAGCATGATCAGGCCCGGCACGATGTAGGCTCCGTAGCTGACCCCATCGATTTCCACCATGCGCGAGCCGATGGCCGCACCGAACACCACAAAATACAATGAGGTGGACAGTACCGGCGAGGCGATGCTCTGCATCAGCGTGCGCCAGGCCCGGGCCAACTCAAACCCGTAAATGGATTTTACCGCTTGCCAGTTCATACCCGCTCCTCCACCAGGCTGACGAAAATGTCCTCCAGAGAGCTCTGGGAGGTGTGCAGGTCCCGGTAATCGATGCCGCGCTGCGCCAGCTGGCGAAGCAGCTGTGCAATGGCGGCCTGATCCTGCTGGGCGTCGTAGGTATAGGTCAGCTGCTGACCGTCATCGGACAGGTTGAGGTTCTCCGGGTTTAACTCGGCAGGCAACGCCGACAGTGGCTCGGTCAGTTGCAGCGTCAGCTGCTTACGTCCGAATTTCTGCATCAATTCGGTTTTTTCTTCCACCAGAATGATTTCGCCGCGCTGAATCACGCCCACCCGGTCGGCCATGTCTTCGGCTTCTTCGATGTAGTGGGTTGTCAGAATGATGGTAACGCCGCTCTCGCGCAGCTTGCGGATCATCTCCCACATATCCCGGCGCAGCTCCACATCCACCCCGGCGGTGGGCTCGTCCAGAAACAGGATCGCCGGCTCGTAGGCCAGCGCCTTGGCGATCAACACCCGCCGTTTCATGCCCCCGGACAGCGCCATGATGCGCTCATTCTTCTTGTCCCACAGAGACAGATCTTTCAACAATTGCTCCAGGTAGGCATTGTCCGGCTTTTTACCGAACAGGCCGCGGCTGAATTTCACCGTGCTCCAGACGGTCTCAAAAATATTGACGGCCAGCTCCTGGGGCACCAGCCCAATCTTCTGGCGCGCGGCCCGGTAGTCCTTGACCACATCGTAACCGTCGGCCAGAACCCGGCCTGAAGAGGGGTTGACGATACCGCAGATGACACTGATCAAAGTGGTCTTGCCCGCGCCGTTGGGGCCCAGGAGCGCAAAGATCTCGCCCTTGCGAATCTCCAGATCGACCGATTTGAGCGCTTCGAAGCCCGAGCCGTAGGTTTTACCCAGACCCTGTACCGAAATAATAGGTTGCACACCGCCTCCCGATGATTATTGCGACGTATCCGTCAAGCAGGGCACTGTATCCCGGAATCGCTCACCAGTATAGCGACCGTTCGTTTCAATTCGCGGTGATCCCCACTTCCATGGCAATGCGCTCGTCGTCTACTGAATCAATCTCTTTCGGGTCCAGAATGCGCACTCGGTCCGCGTCGATGGGCGTCGCCGCCTCCGGGTCGACCAGGGCGTCCCGTACCGCTTCGGCGCGGTCGTTGGCAATGGCCTCGAGATCGGCGTCCGAGACGGGTTGAGCTTCGATGAGCTTATCGGCCAGGTGGTTGCGATAGGACAGGGCGTCGAAGCTCGTTTCCTCAGAGGATTCATCCTGGCTTTCGGTGAAGCGCGCCCTGATGGTCTCCAGGTCCTCGTTCGGGTACTCGGCGCTGAACATTGTCTCGACGATATCCTGGTTGGATTCGCTTGTCAGGCTGGGGTCCGCAACTTCCCGGTCCGCCTCTGCCAAGCGTTGTTGCAGAGCTTCGATCGCCTTCCTGCGTTGTACCGTCGGGCCATCGAACGTTTTGTTGAAGGGGCCGGCGAGCTGCAGAGCCAGCGCCTGGCGCTGGTTGAGGGCATCGCGGAGCTTGGCTATACGGGCCCGTTCGGGTGGAAGCAGGTCGGTGCGGCCCTCCGGGAACTCCACTTTGCCAAGGTCTTCCGAGTCAGCGCCGACGAGGTTGGCCAGAAAACGAAACGGCGCCTGGACGACCGACTTGATGGCATCTCCCAGTGCCTGGCGGATGACCTGGGCGAAGTCGAACTCCGGGTTGTCCACATTCCCGCTCACGGGGAGGTCGAGGTCGATGACGCCGTCGTTGTCCTGGAGCAGGCCGATGGCGAGGTCCAGTGGCAGGTCCATGGCGTTGCTGGCTTCCATCTTTTCGCCGAGCTTCAGGTCACGGAGTACCAGGTTGTTGCGCCCCTCGAGTTGCCTGTCTTTGACCGTATAGCCGAGGTCGAGGTCCATGGTGCCGCCCGCAATCTTGCGGCCGGCGAAGCGCACGGTGTAGGGGGAATACTCCGGAATCTGAAGGTTGCGAAAGTTCAGCTGCAGTGTGGTCTCGCGCATGGGGTGCCAGGCGTGGACGGCGCCATCCACCTGTACCAGACCATATTCGCCAATCTCGCCTTCCAGCTCCACCTCCGCCGGTTCGGCCGAGGTGGAGCTCAGGGTGGATACCTGCCCGCCCAGGGTATGGATGTTTCTCGAAAAGGGAAGTGGCAGGGAATTATCGGCAAAGTGCACGGCGCCTTCGGCCAGCTCAATGCCTTCAATGGTGATGTCGAAGGGTTTCGGCTCTTTATCGGCGTCGTTTTTATGGGTCTCGTTCGCGCCTGTTTTGTCGCCATCATCCTGGGTGTCAGTCTCGGGCGTCGCCATCAGTTGCGAGAAGTTGGTGGTCCGGTCTTCGTGTATGACAACCCGGCCCGACAGGCCATCGACGTTGATGGGTCCGGTTTCCAGCTGCCTTTCTCCGAGGCGCAGATCGAGCTGGTTGGTCTGTAGGCTTTGCCAGCCGATGAGGGAGTCGTCGTTGGAGCCATCGGTGATGTCCAATGCTTCAATGCCGGCGGAACCTGAAAACGCAAAGGGTTGCTGGGCATCGGTCTGAAGTCTTCCGCTCAGGCTGAGCGTCCCGTCATCGACCCGCACATTCACGAATTGGCGCAGGTAGGGTTCGGCTGGTATCAGTGCGAGCTTTTCGACACGGGCATCGCCCGCCAGGGCGGGCGTCGGCCGCAGTTGCAGCGTGCCGTCGAAAGCGAGATTTCCGCCCGCCTCGAGCTCTCCCTTCAGATGCACCGGGAAGCGCTCTCCTTCCTCAAGCGAAAAATCCTCCAGCAATAGCTCAACGCCCTGCAGTGCCAGCGATGCCCGGTTCGTCTGATCGGCGCCGGCCGTCGGGTCTTGCAGGTTGTCGGCAAAGCGCAGAACACCGCCCTCGACACGCAGCGTGTCGACTCGCAAGGCCGGTGGGGGCGAGGGTTCGTCCTGGTTCGCGGTCTCCCCGGCGCCCTCGGCGGCCAGCCGTGAGAAGCGGGTCTCGCCCGACACGAAGCGCTCTTCCTGAATGACCGGTTCGTCGAGGTGGATGGCCTGGAAGGTCCAGGCTCTGTTGATCAGGCTCGACCAGGCAAGATTGATGTCCAGCTGTTGCCAGCGGAGAAGCTCCCGATCGTCGGTGTCGTCCAGAGAGAGTTCGACGATTCGCAGCCTCAGGGTGTAGGGGTTGGCGTGTACCGCCCCGATGCGCAGTTCGCGCCCGAACTCTTCCTCGGCGGTGTTCACGGCCAGGTACTGAACAATCCAGGGCACGGCAAAGAAGCCCAGCAGGGTATACAGGAGGATCAGCAGAAGGATCCAGAACCGGATCCGGCGCGGGGAAAGCCATTGAGTTCGCAGGTAGCCGCCAAACCGGCGGGTTGAGCCGCTGTGCATAGGACCACATCCATTGGAATGAGAAGGACCATACCCGAAAAAGTGACATCTCCCTACAACCTTACCCCTGCGCCGCCCAAATGCCAAGCGCCCTAATGCCCGTTTGAGTCGGGATTTAATCCGGCATCGTTGCCGACGGCCCGACTCTACGTGGTGAACCGCACAGACCCGCCTCAGATCGAACCATACGATTGACTGACCGGTTATCAATCCGAGCTGAAGGGAAGGATATGAAACACGCTGAAAACCCTGGCGTTCCTGAATCGACCATCAAGATTGAACCGGATCTGTGCGTTCGTTTTCTTGATTTTTTAGATGGCGCCACCTATCCCTGTGTAGGGGCAAAGTCAGCGTTGGCTAGAGGTTCGATCGAAACGCATGAGTTCGGCACACTGGGGGATAGCAAAAACGACCAGCCAATACTGGATGGAATTTCCCGTTTTGTGGCTATGGTCGAAGCCAGTGCGCACGAAAGCGACATAGTCAATTCCTACGTCGCCATCTTCCGCGGTCCGGTCAATATGAGCGAGTTCCGTTTCGAGTCTTTAATGTGGTCGCAATTGTGGCGAATCCACAAGCTTGACGTCCTGGCGGGCGAAAAAGTAGCCGATGATGTCAGCAGTGATACTGACAGTCCACGATTCAGCTTGAGTATGGCGGGTCACCCTTTCTTCCTGATTGGCCTGCACTCACAGGCGTCGCGCTTTGCCAGGCGATTCAGCCACCCGGTGATGGTGTTCAACTCTCATCGCCAGTTCGAGAAACTGAAGAAAGACGGACGCTATGCAAAGATGCAAGCGGCCACCCGATCCCGTGACGTCAAGCTGCAAGGCTCCGTGAACCCCAACCTGGCGGATTTTGGACAAGCGAGTGAAGCCAGGCAGTACAGTGGGCGTGAGGTAGAGGAAGGCTGGCGGTGCCCATTTGATTTTAAGGAGAACGATTGATGAAAGCGAACGTGGATGTAGAAACGGTGAGAATTCCTCCCTGTTCAGCAAAAATGGTCGAGCTGGGCATGGGGGATGAGCTGGTGATCATCGACCCAGAGGGTCAGCAAGTCAGCGACCTGGTGGCCTTTGGGCGATCGGATCGAGGAGAGTATCTTTCCTCGGGGCGCTCGCTTGACTATGCCTCACGTCTTTGGCTGACAACGGGAAACATTCTTTACTCGAACCGCAGCCGGCCGATGTTCACCATCATCGAAGATACCTGCGGCCGGCACGACTTTACCCTGACGCCCTGCTCAAAAGACACCTTCAAGATCATATACGGGGAAGACGAGGGGCGTCCGGGGTGTGAGGGCAATCTGGTTGAGGCACTGACTCCCTATGGCATCGGCGTCGATCGAATACCCATCGCTTTCAACGTCTTCATGCATGTTGTGATTGACGCCAAAACAGGCGATTTCCGCGTTCTTCCGCCATTGAGCCGAGCGGGGGATTTCGTTCGCCTGAGAGCCGAAATGCCCCTCGTGGTGGCGATGACGGCGTGTTCCGCCGGGCAATCAAACAATTTCTGCTTCAAACCCATCGACTTTCAGGTCTTGCGGCACGAGGGTTAAAACGCGGGTTCTTGTCCTGATTTTAGCGTTTGTTCGAGGCTCTGCTAGTATTTAGAGTGGTTATTCAGAAAACGGAGGGTGCTATGGCAGGTGGTTGGTCACGGGATGGTGCCGTTCAAGATCAAATTGACGCGAGCGTCGAAGATGCGGTGCAACGGGCCCGGACCCAGTTGGTGACCGGTGAGAGCGCGGCCAATTGTGAAGAATGTGAGGCTCCTATTCCAGAGAAACGCCGTAAGGCGATTCCCGGGGTTCGGCTTTGTATTGCCTGTCAATCTGCTCTGGAAAGTCAGGAGGTTTACTCGGGCGGTATCAATCGCCGGGGCAGCAAGGACAGCCAGCTCAGGTAGTCGCCCCGTCCACATCTACAGCGATGCACGGGTGTTGAACTAGCCGCCTCTTCGTGTTCAGCCTTGTGCCAAGCCAACCCTTAACGTTCCAACAGACTCCATTGATGGGGGTAGTCGTGAATCAGATCAGAAGCCCAATGCCGGTGGTTATCGGGGCCTCCGCTGGTGGCATGGCAGCATTAAAGGAGTTACTCGCGCAGTTGCCCGGAGACTTTCCGGATCCCATTTTTATTGTCAATCACATGGCTGCGGACACCACAGGTGAAGCCCTGGTCAAAGTGTTGAATGAATGCGGTCCTCTTACCTGTATTCATGCGTCCGATCAGCAAGTCTTTGAGAGCGGTACGGTTTACGTGGCGCCATCGGACCAGCATATGCTGATAGAGGAAGGCAGGATCCTGATTACCAAAGGTGCCCGGGAGAACCGTTCGCGCCCGGCGATTGACCCCCTGTTTCGTTCGGCGGCCGTGGCTTATGGCAACCGGGTGGTTGGCATCATCCTGACCGGGTATCTGGATGATGGCACCAGTGGCATGATGGCGATCAAACGGTGCGGGGGAGTCTGTATTGCGCAGGATCCTCAGGATGCGTCGTATCCCGACATGCCGCAATCGGTCATAGCGAACGTCGGGGTCGACTACTGCCTGCCAGTGGCCCGGATGGGGGCGTTGCTGTCTGAGCTTGTGAGAAGAGAGCTACCCGAGCGCGGCCCGGTTCCGGAAGACATCGTGATTGAGGCAAAGATCGCCCAGCGTGTGTTGAGCGACCTGCCCTCCGTCGAGGCGCTCGGTGATCAGGTGCCCTTCAATTGTCCTGATTGTGGTGGGGTGTTGTGGCAGATGGAGGAGGGGGAGTTTTTGAGGTACCGCTGTCATACCGGCCACGCCTTTACCTCCTCGGCACTGCTGGCGCAACAGACGGTAAAGATTGAAGAAACGCTGTGGGTTGCGTTGAGAATGTTTGAGGAACGCCAGAACCTGCTGGTCACCATGAGCCAGGGGGACAGCAGAAGATCCCTCCCATCGACGTCCCAACGGGCCAAAGATTCACAGGTCCATATTGATCGCATACGCGCCATGTTGAAATCGACTGACAAAGATTCCCCTGGGGCTCGATTCGGAGAGAGTGTTTGAGCAATGCCGTCTGGTTTGTCCTGATAGGAGCCCTGTTGATCGTGATGGGATTGCGCTCCCCCTTTGTTCAGCGGTTACGCCTGACGCCCGCCACGGTGTATCTCGCCATCGGGATCGTCCTGGGGCCGACGGTGATCGGGGCATTTCACTTCAATCCGCTGAAACAGGCCCACCTGCTGGAAGTGCTCGCTGAAGTGGCGGTGTTGCTGTCGCTGTTTATCGCGGGAATGAAAATGCCTGTGCCGGTCAGTTGGCGACATTGGCGCGTCCCGGTACGGCTTGCGTTTGTCTCCATGACCATCAGCGTCGTTCTGACCGCCGCCTTCGCATACTACGTGTTGGATCTGCCTCTGGGGGCGGCGATTCTCCTGGGCGGTATTCTGGCGCCCACCGACCCGGTGCTGGCCTCGGATGTCCAGGTTCGGCATATGGGTGACGAAGATCCCTTGCGATTCACCCTGACCAGTGAAGCGGGGATGAATGACGGGACGGCGTTTCCGTTCATCATGTTGGGGCTGGCCCTGTTGAGCGCGCCGCCGAGTTTTGAGCTGGTTGGGCTCTGGGTGTTGAAGGATGTTTTGTGGTCGACGGCTGTGGCCCTGACGATCGGCGTCGTAATGGGCCACGTTCTGGCCCGGATTGTGCGGAAACAGCGTTTGCTCAGCGACCAGGGCCCGTTGCTGGATGATTTTCTCGGGTTGGGCCTGATTGGACTGGTTTATGGTGTCTGTCTGCTGCTCGAGGCCTGGGGTTTTCTGGCGGTTTTCGCGGCCGCCATTGCTTTGCGCCAATCGGAGTTACAGCTGGCGGGTATTCGCGCTCCCACTGAGAATGTCGAGCGGGAGCCGGGCGACTCTGAACCGGTTGATGAGCCCTTACGACAACACAGCCCGCCGGTGTCGGAAGGGGCGTTGTTGTTCAAGGAGCCTCTGGAGCGACTGTCTGAGCTGGTGCTCGTGCTCCTGCTGGGCGGGATGCTGTTTCTCAACTCGTGGAGTGTCAGAGCTGTGGGCCTGGCGCTGTTCCTATTTGTGGTGGTTCGCCCCGTCAGCGTCCTCCTGGGCCTGCTCGGTTCTGGCGCTCCCTTTCGGCTGCAGATGCTGGTGGGGTGGTTCGGGGTGCGCGGCATCGGTTCAATGTACTACCTGATGTTTGCCGTTGTCTTTGGGTTACCCCAAGAGTTGGCTTCCGAATTCATTCACATTACGTTGATTGTGATCGTGCTCTCGATCGTGATCCACGGGCTGACGGTCAAGCCGATGATGTCCAGATGGTGGTCCTGAGCTCCAGGCTCAAACCCGGCTTCAGGCCCAGAGCGGGCGGGACAGCAGGTCGGAGACCAGGCTCGGCATGAACTCCCGCGGCAGGGTGATCGCGTAGAAGTTTTCGTAAAGGTTGGGTAGCCGTTCATAGCGTTTCAGCCGGCCCTGAAGCAGCTCATCCTTGACCACCACTTCCGGCAATACGGCCACCGCGCCACTGTCGCGGGTCAGAAGCCGCAACATCGCCATGTCGTCAGCCTCGGCCAGCACATCCGGGCGATACTGGTGCAGGCTGCAGAGTCCCTCAAATTCGCGCCGGATTTCGTGAGGTTCCCCGGGCAGCACCCAGCGCAGGTGCTCGTATCCTTGAGGGAAGGGGGCCTCGGGATCGGATTCCGGCGGGCCGATGATCGACAGGGGCTGTCGCGCCAGCAGCTGGCTCTGCCAGGCCACCGCCGGTGAGCCCGAGGGCTGCAGCTGGGTGTTGGTGAGCACCACATCAAATTCATGGCGGGCCAGTCCATCCAGCAGATTCGCCATGCCGCGAGCATGCAGACTGAAGTGTACCTTGTGCATCGACGGGTCGATCAGAGGTTCGACGAACCCCTCGATAAAGTTGCGCGACATGGTCGATAACATGCCGATGCGGATCGACTGGCGCTCGGGCTCGATGCCCCGGTTGATCAGGGATTCGAGCTCTTCCCCCTTGGTGAAAATCACTTCCGCGTAGTTGAACACCTGCCTTCCGGCCTCGGTGAGCACCAGCTTGCGGTTGCGGCGCTCGAACAGCGAGCGGTCCATCCGCTCTTCGAGCTGACGGATCTGGGCCGACAGCGCGCTCTGGGACAGGTGTAGCTGTTTGGCGGCCCGGGTGAGGTTGCCCTCGGAGGCGACACGCCAGAAGTAATAAAGATGATGGTAGTTGAGTCGGCTCATATCGTTCTTATTTATCGAACAATGTGTGAAGTTATATCTATTTTACGTGAGAAAGCATCAGAGGGATACTCGGGACTTCATGTACCTATGGAGTTGACCGATGAGTTGGAGCGAATTACCCACCACGGCGCTGTTGACGGCCGCACCACTGCTGCTCGGGCTGGGCGCCTTGCTCAGTTACCGCCAGCCGCAGCCGGTCGCCGCCTGGCGCCTGGCCAGGGCCACGACCCTGAGCGGGCTTCTGATTTCCGCCGCGCTGCTGGTTCTCGGCCTGCTGAGCGGCCCGGGCCTGACGGGTGGCTGGTGGCAGTCCGGACCACTGCACCTGATCATGCTCCTGCTGGCCAACTTCATCGGCTTTGTGGTGGTGCGCTACAGCACCCATTACCTGCAGGGCGAGCCGCGCCAACAGCGCTTTGCCGCGCTGGTTCAGGCGGTGTTCGCGGCCGTGAGTATCGCGGTGCTGAGTGACCACCTGCTGGTGTTTCTCGCCGCCTGGCTGGGTATCAGTATGGCGATGCACCAGCTGCTCATGTTTTACCCCGATCGGCCGCGCGCCGCGCTGGCGGCCCACAAAAAATTCCTGTTCGCCCGGGCCGCTGAACTCTGCGCGCTCACCGCTTTTGCGCTGCTGTACCTGCACCACGGCACGGGCCAGATCAGTACGATTGTCGCCGCCTATACCGCCGATTCCGCCGCCCTGACGGTGAGCGAACAGTTCGCCGCCTGCCTGCTGGCCATGGCGGCCCTGATCAAGTGTGCCCAGCTACCCCTGCACGGTTGGCTGATCCAGGTGGTCGAGTCGCCCACGCCGGTCTCGGCGACTCTGCACGGGGGTGTCATCAACCTGGGCGGCTACCTGCTGCTGTTGTTTTCCCCCCTGCTGCTGCAATCAGTGCCGGCCCAGGCGCTCATTCTGCTGGTAGCCGGCGTCAGCAGTGTGCTGGCCGCGCTGGTGATGATGACGCGCATCAGCGTCAAGGTCCGGCTGGCCTGGTCCACCAGCGCCCAGATGGGGTTGATGCTGGTGGAGATTGCCCTGGGCCTGGTTGAGCTGGCGCTGCTGCACCTGTTGGCCCACTCCTGTTACAAGGCCTATGCCTTCCTCAGCTCGGGTGAAGCGGTCCAGCAGGATCTGCTGCGTCGCCAGGCCCCGGCGCGCTCGCCCAGTGCGGTCCGCTGGCTGGGCGCTCTGGCGATCAGCGCCCTGATCGTTGCCGGCTTCGGGGTGGTGGCCCAGTCCGGGTTTGAATCCACCGCCTTTGATGCGCTCAGCCCCTGGGTGCTTCTCACCCTGGCACTGACTGTCTTGCTGGCCGAGCGCGGCAGCCGGGTCACCACCGGCTCGCTGCTCGCCTTTACCGCCCTGGCGGTGGTGTTGACCTCGGTCTACCTGGCCCTGAAGTCTGTTCTTGGTGTGGTCTTTCCCGGGCCTGCCCATGTCACACCGATCTGGGCCGACCTCTGGATGAGCACGCTGTTCGTCGCGCTGTTTCTCGGCTACTACCTTCAGCGCCACTGCCTGCACCGGCCCTGGGTGCAGACACTGAATGTTTACCTCTACGCCGGTTTTTACCTGGACGAGTGGGTCACCCGGACCACTCTGCAAATCTGGCCGCATAAGCTCCCCCGTCGTGCCCGGCCCAAACAACTGCACCCCATATCCGAGGAGGGTCTGCTATGACAGCCTTTGAGAAAGCCACGCTTGCGCTCACCGCTGAGGCGCCCACTGACGAGCGGTTGTCGGCACTGACCCCGGCTCAGGAGCAGGCGCTGGAGCAGGCCTGCACCAGCATCGCGCCGAGCTGGCCGTTGGATCGGCTGATTGCGGTCAATCCCCTCTGGGCCATGCGCGAGCAGTCCATCGAGACGGTGTCAGCGAGGCTGTCGGCGCTGGCGTACATCCACAACCTGATGCCACCGAGCCATTTCCTGCGGTGCTGGCAGTCCGGGCAGATTACGGATCATCACCTGAGCCGGGCGGCCGGAGAGCTCGGTTACGAAGGCGGGCATAAAAACCTGCTCAGAGTGGTGAGGGAGCTGAGCCGCCTGCCGCACTGGCACAATATCAGTGACCTGGTCGACGCGGGCCGCGACCGGCAGCACAAGATGGCCTGGCGGGATGAAATCATCCACCAGATCAGCCAGTTCTGTGCTGCCTACTTTCAGCCCGACGGACCGCTGAACGCCGAGCGTCTGAGTCGGGGGCAAGCCTCTGAGACGCCGCTGAGTCTCTATCAACACTGGCTGCGTACTACGTTGATGGATCGCGGCATCGCCATCCTGATGGACGAGCCCGGCCTGGAGCACTTTTTCAAAACCCTGCCGAAAACCGACGATGCGCTCTATGAGGCTGCCATTGAGGAGCTGGGTATTGATGACAGTCAGCTGGAGGATTATGCCCAGGCGCTGCTGCTGGATATCAACGGCTGGGCTTCCTGGGTGGCCTACGAGGACTGGCAGCGGAATCTGGAGGCACCCGACGCCTCGTCCACTCCGGCCACACGCAGCCTGCTGGCGATTCGCCTGGCCTGGGAGCTCGCGCTCTGGCGCTACCTGCACCAGAGTCAGCCCGAACAGGCGCGGAACCTCAGCTGGTTGTGGCACCGGGAGCTGGACGCGCTGCCGAGCCTGATCAAGCGTCATATCCAGGCGCAGCGCCCACTGTGGGTCTGGCAACGGGCCAGTGAGCTGGCCTATCAACAGCCACTGCAAGAGGCGCTGACCCGGTCGATTCAGGCGCCGCCGGAAGAGACGGAGGCTCCGGATCTGCAGGCGGTATTCTGTATCGATGTCCGCTCAGAACCCATGCGAAGGGCGCTGGAGCAACAGAGCCAGAGCATCCAGACCATCGGTTTTGCCGGCTTTTTCGGGCTGCCGCTGAGCTTTGTCGCCCCCGGCTCGACGCTGGCACAGCCGCACCTGCCCGGGCTGCTGTCCCCCAAAATTGAGCTGGTGAACGAGTCGGAGCAAGAGGGCCAGCAGGCGGCGCGGCAACTGAACTGGAAGGCGCGTCTGCAGGAGTGGTCGCAGACGGCCGCCTCAACCTTCACCGCGGTAGAGGCCGGCGGGCTTCTGTACGCGGGCAAACTGCTGCGCCGCTCGCTGGCCTCCAAAGTCGAGAACCACGCCTGCTCCCTGGGCAATACCACCTGGCGGTGGCGCGACTCGAAAGCGCCGCTGACACCGGCCGACCGGGTACCGCTCGCTCGCGGTGTGCTCACCGCCATGGGGCTGACGCGGGGGTTCGCCCCCCGGATCCTGTTGGTCGGACACGGTAGCCACAGCAGCAACAATCCCCATGCCGCCGGGCTGGAGTGTGGCGCCTGCGGCGGGCAGTCCGGCGAAGTCTCGGCCCGGGCGCTGGCGCGGCTGTTGAACGATGAGCCGGTGCGCGCGGAACTGGCCCGGGAGGGCATCGAGATTCCCGAGCACACCCGCTTCATCCCCGCGTTGCATCACACGATCACCGACCGGATTGAAATTCTGGAGAACCGGGAGCTGGTCGGGGAAACCGAGCAGGCATGGATCGCCCGGGCCGAGGCCCGGACCCGGGGCGAGCGGGCCGAATCCCTCGGGCTGGAGCCCGGGTCGCCCGATCTGGAAAAAAGGCTCGAAAACCGCCAGGGCGACTGGTCTCATACCCGCCCCGAGTGGGGGCTGGCCAACAATGCCGCTTTCATTGCCGCGCCCAGAGCCCTGACCCGGTCGATCGATCTGCAGGGGCGATGCTTTCTGCACGACTACGACGCCTCGTCGGATGGCGAGTTTGAGCGCCTGGAGTTGATCATGACCGCGCCCATGGTGGTCGCGCACTGGATCAACATGCAGTACAACTGTTCCACTCTGGACAACCGCAAGTTCGGCAGTGGCAACAAGGTGCTGCACAATGTGGTCGGCGGGCATATCGGCGTCTTCGAGGGCAATGGGGGTGACCTGCGGATCGGTCTGCCCTGGCAGTCATTGCACAATGGCGAGCAGTGGATGCACGAGCCCCTGCGGCTCAGTGTCTACCTGGCCGCCCCCACCGAGGCTATCGAGAGGATCATCGGCAAGCACGAGATGCTACAGGCACTGGTCAACAATGGCTGGCTCCACCTGTTCCAGGTGGACGACCGCACGGGCGACATCCGGGCCTTTCGCGCCCGGGAGTAGGGCGCTATCGCGCCCCGTGGATATTGAGGATATCCTGGCGATTCGTGAACATGCACAATGATCGAATCAAACAGGTTCCTTTCGGCCCCGGGAAAAGCGCAATGTCCAACGCTCGCCTACTGATCATCACATCACTGACGATGGTCGCCTTCGCGGGCAATTCGGTGCTCTGCCGGATGGCGCTTGAACACACCCGCATCGATGCGGCCAGCTTTACCACCATTCGACTGGCCTCCGGCGCGCTGATGCTGTGGCTGATCGTGAGCCTGAGGCGGGGCAGTGACGTCGGGAGTGGCAACTGGTTATCCTCGCTGGCGCTGTTCGTCTATGCGGCGGGATTTTCTTTTGCCTATGTGAGTTTGCCCGCCGGGACCGGGGCGCTACTGCTCTTCGGCGCTGTTCAGGCGACAATGATCGGCTATGGCCTCTTTGCCGGTGAGAGGCTCTTCAAGCTTCAGGTTATCGGCCTTGTCCTCGCGCTCGGGGGGCTGGTGGGCCTGCTACTGCCGGGAATCTCGGCCCCACCGCTGTATGGTTCCGTGTTGATGCTGGGCGCCGGCGTGGCCTGGGGAATCTACTCCCTGCGGGGCAGGGGCGCGGGCGACCCCACCCGGGTCACCGCTGGCAATTTCCTGCGCGCTGTCCCCATTTCGGTCGTTTTGAGTCTGCTCATGTTGAGGGGAACTTCCCTGGATGTGACCGGGTTCTGGTACGCCGTCGCTTCCGGTGCGCTGGCCTCCGGCGTCGGGTACGCCCTCTGGTATACGGCCTTGCCGGCTCTCAAAACCACGAGTGCGGCCACCGTTCAGCTCAGTGTTCCGGTCCTTGCGGCCCTGGGAGGCGTGGCGTTTGTGGGCGAGCCGATCACCTTGCGCCTGGCGCTGGCCTCGGTAGCCATTCTCGGCGGTATCGCGCTGGTCATCCGCCAGCGGTCACACAGTTAACGTCAGTTCCCGCTCTGCCTGATCAATGTTTGAAGATCACATACAGCGCGTGAATGATGCCGGGAATGAAACCGAGTAACGTCAGCAGTATGTTCAACCAGAAATGGCCTTTGAGGCCCACCTCCAGAAAAACGCCAACCGGCGGCAGTAGAATGGCGAAGAGTATCTTGATCGGGTCAGTCGCTGTGAAGGGCATGGTAGTCTCCTTTCTCTTGAGAGTATGAGGTTGTCCCTCATCCTAAAGGCCTGCCGTTGGGTTCGTCTGTTGCCTTTCACACAGTTTAGATCAGTTCGAAGTACAAAAGTGTGACTTGATGATTTGGGCGACTGTTATTGTGCCGGGTCGGTATTGTACTGATGATTCAAGCAGCCTGGTCCCCCGGGGGTGCGACGGGTGGCTCCCGTCCGGGGGCGAGCGCTTAGCCATCAATCTTGTTCAGCGACGTGGCCAGTGCCTCCACCCGTTGGTTGGTTTCATCCACCAGGTTATCGATCTCGCCGGCGGAGGCGCTGGATTTGCTCGCCAGGGTTCGCACTTCATCGGCTACCACGGCAAAGCCCCGGCCCGCCTCGCCGGCGCGCGCGGCTTCAATTGCAGCATTCAATGCCAGCAGGTTGGTCTGGTCGGCAATGGCATTGATGGTTGAGACGATACCGCTGATCTGGTTGCTGACCTGCAGTACCGACTCCATGGCCTGCTGGGTTTCACTCAGCGCCAGGTGGCGATCGGTAATGTCGATGCCGAACAGAACGTATTGACGCACCTCGCCCGAAAATTGTTTCAGCGCCACGATCTGATAGTCCAGTGCCAGCGGAGACAGCCCGGGGACATTCACCGAATCGCGCCCGCTGAACTCTCCGGTACTGCGCAGGCTGCCGAGGTTCTCGGTCGTGAGTTGCTCCCAGAGGGCTTTCGCAACCCGGGCGACCGTGTCCTTACTGCCATACTTGTCCTGGATCAGTTTGTTGGCGGATAAAAAGTGGCCATTTGGGTCGAATTCCATGGTCACCATGGAGCGTTCAATGGTGTTCAGGCGTCGGGTGAAATCCACGGTTTCCTGTTTGCTCTGGGTAATGTCCGCTTCTACCGAAATGAAACGCTCCACCTGACCTCGCTCATCGAAGACCGGTGCGATTGAAAGTGATACCCAGTAGGGGGTTCCGTTCTTGTGGTAGTTGAGAATCTCCGTGTAAAAGGGTTCTTTGCGATCGAGGTGCTCGCGAATCTTCTTGACCGTTGCCGGGTCGGTGCCTTCGCCCTGCAGCATGGGGCCGGGCTTCTTGCCCCGCGATTCCTCCAGGCTGTACCCGGTCAGCTTTTCAAAGCCGGCGTTGATGTATTCGATTTTGCCATCACCATCAGTGATGATGATGCCGCTGTTGGCCTTGTCGGCCACGAGCGAGAGCATCTCCATTTTTTCCCGCTTCTCCACCTCTTCGGTGACATCTTTGATGAAAGCGGTGTAGGTGATACGGCCATCGAATTCGATTTTGCTGATCGCCGCCTGCCCCCAAAGGTTGGATCCGTCTTTGCGTTCCACGGGGAGCTCTTTGTAGCTGCCGACAATCCGGTTCTGTCCGGTCTGGCGGTTTCGGTTGACGAAACCATCGTGCTGGTGCTGCATGCCGTGGGGTACCAGCATCTTGACGTTGTGGCCCAGTACTTCCGAGCGGTCGTAACCCCATACGGCTTCGGCGGCCTTGTTGAAGAAGGTCACATTGTTGTGCTCATCAATCGACACAACGGCATCCATGGCCTGCTCCAGGGTCTGATTCATCATCTCCCGGGCGTACCGCACACTGGTCACGTCACGGACGAATACCGTCTGGTGAGTCGCTCGGCCCACTTTGACGTGGGAGACGTCCAGTTGGGCCCAGAAACGGCGACCATCAGCACAGCTCAGTTGATATTCGGAGGTGGCTTCATCGGTGGCGGCCGAGCGTTGGCTCAGCGCGCTGGCAGGCAGCAGTTTTGACGGTGGCTGGCCCAGAACGCTGGCTTTTGTGTGCCCCCAGAGGCGCTCGGCCGCCGCATTGAAATATATTACCTGATTGTTCTGGTCGACGGTCAGCACCGCCAGCGGTGAGTTCTCCAGTGCCTGCGCGGCTCGGGATGGCAAGAGCCAGCGAGAAAGCATTTGCATCATAGTGGGGGCCTTGGGCGGCGGATCTCAAATCAACCGGTCAATGTTTAGCGTCCACTCTGATACTATCGGAAGTGGCGTCTGGATCATTGTTGAGGTTGTCGGCGGGCACGCCCAATACTTGAGTCCCGGTGTTTCCCCCGCGTCGTCCAACTCCTTTTCAATCCGGGGTCAACCCAGAATGCTGTCCTTGCGGTACAGCGATACCGCGATCATGAAAAAGCCGGCGGCCGCGACCAGGCTGGCCAGGGTCCCGGGCAGGGCGTTGGACAGGGCAAAGCCGGGATCCATGATCAGTTCGTTGGTGAACAGGTACTGGCTGAGGACCGGAATCAGGCGGGTGGTTTCGTCCAGTGACACATCCATGAACTGCGTGACAAAAAAAGGCACCATGGGCAGCAGCATGGCCATTCCGAGCTGGGTCTGGGCCTCCTTGATACTCTTGGCGTAGGCGGCGATCGCCATCAAAAAGCCGCTGATCAACAGGCACAGAGGGGCGTTGAGGATCAGGACTTTGACGAGGGTGAACGTGCTGGGAGAATTGGCGCTGCCAAAAAATTGCTCGGGGATGAACTGAATCAGAATGGAGGCGCTGATCACCGGCGTCACAAAGGCCACCCCGACGAACGCCAGGATCGCCAGGTACTTGCCCAGTGTAACCTGAAAGCGGGTGATCGGCAGGCTCAGCAGCGGTTCAAGCGACAGTCGCTCGCGCTCGCCGGCGGTGGTGTCGATGGCCAGGTAAAAGCCGCCCATGGTCATGGACAACACCACCAGGAACATCAGCAGGTTGCCGATGATGCCCGCGCCCATGTCCTCTTTGGACAGCTCGCTTTCGACAATGTCCAGTGGTTGCAGTACGCCCTGGTCGAAACCGCGAATGGCCATGCGCTGGGCGGCGAGTGTCTGGCTGTAGCCATCCAGCTGACCGCGCACGCGCCAGTACAGATTCTGTGATTCGCCCTCTTCGCGATTGTAGTGCAGGGTGACCCGCGCCGGGCGACCCCCGGTGAAGTTCTCGCCGTAGGTTTCGGCGATCTCCATGACCAGCTCGAGTTCGCCGTCCATGAGTTGCTCGCGATAATTCTCCGGCGCGGTTTCCGCATCGATATTGTTGCGGTGCAGATGGTTGATCAGGTTGGGCGCCCGCTCTTCACCCTCCACATGAATGGTCACCGGTGTTTCGGGGCCCTGGGAGAACTGCTCCTGGGTGGCGTAAATCAGCGGCCCGAACATCAGTGCCGGCATCAGTACCGCGCCGTAGACCAGCGCGAAAAAGACCGAACGCTTGTCGCGCAGGTTGTCGATGATTTCCTTCTGGGCAATGATCAGAATTTTTCTCATCACACGTCCTCCAGTGACTCGCCGATGGCCACGACAAAGGCGTCTTCAAAATCCGTCTGGCCGGTCTGCTCGAGTATGTTGGTCACGCTGTTTTCCACGATGACCCGACCCTCACTGATGATCGCCACGTGGTCGCACAGCAGGGTGACGTCCGGCATGATGTGGCTGGAGACAAACACACAGTGCCCCTCGTCGCGCAGCGCACGCAGGATTTTGCGCAACTTGCGGGTGGCCATCACATCCAGGCCGTTGGTGGGTTCGTCCAGGACCAATGTTTTCGGGTTGTGGATCAGCGCCCGGGCCAGACCCACTTTGGTTTTCTGGCCCTGGGAGAATCCCTCGGCACGCCGCTCGGCAAAGTCTTCCATGGCCAGCTGTTCAATCAGCTCGTCCACACGCCGCTCGGTCAGTGACTTTTCCATTCCCGAGAGCCGGGCAAAGTAACGGATGTTTTCTCGGGCCGTCAGACGCGGGTAGATGCCGGCATTGTGGGGCAGATAGCCGATGCTCTCGCGCACTTTGAGTTTGTCTTTGCGGATGTCCCAGCCGTCGACTTCCCCGCTGCCGGCATCGGGTGCCAGCAGCCCGGTGAGCATTCTCAGGGTGGTGGACTTGCCGGCGCCATTGGGGCCCAGCAGGCCGGTGATTTTGCCGTCTTCAGCGGTCAGGGTGACGTCGCTCACCGCCACGATCTGTTCCTTGCGGCGCCCTTTTCGGGGGAATGACTTGGCCAGATTCGTTGCCTTGATCATGGGGGATTCTCCTTGCCTCGGGCCGTCAGGGCGTGGGACCGTTGAAGTTGATGAACAGGGGCGCCGCATCGAGCCGATCCAGACAGGCGGTTGGCAGCCCTTCGGGGCTGGCGGTGCTGACGAAAGTTTCAATCAGCTGCGGCGCGCAGCCCTCGACACTGACAAAGTGGCCCTGGCCCTCAAGCTCCAGGTGCCGGCCCCGGCTGAGCGATTCGGCCACCTGCTCGGCGTACTCGGGGGGCGTGATGGGGTCGCGTTCGCCCGAGAGCAGCAGGGTGGGGACGTCGGAGTTGAGCGGTTCCTTGAAGTCCTCATCCATCACGCCGCGCGGCCAGAGCTCACAGATGTGGCGTATGTTCGCCAGAAACTCGGTGCCCATGTAGGTGTCCCGGTTGCGCTCCTCCCGGGCGGAATCCTTGTCGTAGAAGGGCGCATCTTCGGTGCAGAGTACGGCGTTGTGCATGCCGGGGGCGAGCATGTCTTCCATGGCTTCGGCGGAGGCGGTGGCCGCCCGGGCGATGGGCGCAAAGTTCCCGTTGGCGGCGGCTTCATGCAGCATGGGCGGCAGCAGCGCCAGCGAGCGGGTGTTGTACAGGTACATGCGCACCAGCGCTTCCAGGTGGGTGCGGGTGAAGGTGAGCGTTTTTTGCTGTCCGGTGCGGAAGCTTTCGGCCTCCACCTCGATGGGGCCTTCCTCCAGTCGCGCGAACAGCGCCTCGACGTCGCGGCGAAGCTGGGGGAAACGTGTCCGGCATTCGCTGTCCTCCTCGCAGCGCTGGTACATGTCGTTCAGTACCCGCTGGCTGAGAAAGGCGATGTCCGGGCCCAGTGCGAGACTGGGTGGCACCACTGAGTCCAGGGTGGCGGTGCGCACCGCTTCCGGGTGACGCCGCATATAGTGCAGGGCGACGCGTGTGCCGTAGGAGGCGCCAAAAAGATTCCAGTGTTTTTTCCCCAGCGCTTTGCGAATGCGCTCAAAATCGCGGATGGCGACGCTGGTGGTGTAAAAGCGCGGGTCACCGGGCAACTGCTCCAGACAGGCGGTGGCCATGGCGCGGGTCTGTTCGGGTGATTGTTCGCTGAGCAGGAGCGCATCGCTGTCCACGGCATCGCCGCAGCCGAGGAAGTTGGAGTGGCCGGTACCGCGCTGGTCGATCAGGTAGAAATCGCGCTCCTTGGCCAGATCGGAGAAAACCCGATCCATATGCAGATAGCTTTCGCTGGCGCTTTGCCCGGGACCGCCGGCTAGAAACAGCATGGGCTCGAGCGGGGCCTTGGGCTTGCGCGCCGGTCGGCGGGCGATAAACAGTTTGATGGTGTTGGCGTCCCCGGACGCTGACCCGGATGATGACTCGGGTAATGAGTAGTCCTCGGGCACTTCAAACCAGGCGCACTGCAGGGTACGGTCCCGGCCTTCAGCCTCGAGGAGGCACTCGCGAAACTCCACCTCTCCGACGGTGGCCACCACGGGCTGATCCATGTCGATCAGCGGGTCGGTGTCTTCTCTATGCGCCTCACCCTCTCCACTCTGGGCGGAGAAGGCGAAGGGCGCGCCGGCAAAGGCGCACATTATTGTTATCGCTTTGATGGTCAGCCGCATACGGCCTCCTCTTCCCTAAATGTTGTCTTTGCTGTCGGCGCTACGAAGTCGGCCCGTACTATACACCACTATCGGCGACGATCGCCGTGCATGCGGTGTTTGGCGCTGGCAATTGCACTCAGAGGGCGCTACGCTGATCCGGTGTGGTCCATAAGACAATAACGACTCCCGAGGAGCTCCCCATGACCCTGCACCGCCTGATCCGGTCAGTACTGATGTTCACCATCCTGTTGGTGGGGGCCACCGGGCTTGCCGCCTGCAGTGGCAGTAGTGGTGGCGGTACGCCGCCCGATACTACGCCCGAGCCCGAGCCCGAGCCCGAGCCGGAACCTGAACCTGAACCGGAGCCCGACCCGGATTCCGAAGTGCCTCCCGGCGGTGTTTCGGTGATTACGCCCCGCCCGGCGACGGACTTCAACCTCTACGCCGGTGACAATGACGGCCCGGTGGGCTCGGCGGACACGGTCGAGGCTGATCACGAGCGCTTCGACCAGGCGGTGCGGGTCAATGTCACCAACCCCTCCGGCGCCTTCTGGAATGGCCAGGTGCAGTATCCGGTGAACGTCGATGTGGCCTCCGGTGATGTCCTGTTGGTCCGTCTGTATTTCCGCTCGGTGGAAAACACCGAAGAGACCGGCGCCGGTTTTGCGACCTTCTTCATCGAGGGGCCGGCGCCCGATTACACCAAGTACGCCGAGCGGGCACTCTCCAGTACCGGGGACTGGGAGGAATACTATATTCCGGTGCAGATGTCGGGGAGTGAGTCGGCCGGCGAGCTGATGGTGAAAGTCGGCTTCGGGGCCGGCGATCGGGCGCAGGTATTCGACGTCGGCGGCGTGGAGGTCTGGAACTACGGCACCTCTGTGGCCCTGGAGGATCTGCCCAGAACCGAGCTCAGCTATGTGGGGCGGGAGGCCAATGCCGACTGGCGCGAGGCAGCCGCCGAGCGTATAGAGCAGCACCGCAAGGGGGATTTTACCTTGCAGGTGGTGGATGGTCAGGGTGAGCCGGTGGCCGGCGCCGAGCTCAGCGTGGCCATGACCGACCATGCCTACCACTTCGGATCCGTGACGGTGGGAAATCTGCTCACGGGTGACAGTCCCGACAGTGAGCGCTACCGCGAGACCGTGTTGGAGCTTTTCAATCAGAGCGGCCCGGAGAACGACCTCAAGTGGGCTCCCTGGATCGGGGAATGGGGCGAGAATTTCAACCAGACCGATACCATCGCGGGCCTGCAGTGGCTCAAGGACCACGGCCTCTACACCCGCGGTCATGTCATGGTCTGGCCCTCGAAACGCAATCTGCCCGAGTTCATGCAGCCGTATTTGCCGGAGGGTGAGCCCGGGAATGCCGATCCGCAGGCCGAGCAGGAAGTGCTCGATCATATCGATGATATCGCCACCGCCACCATGCATGTGCTCGACGAGTGGGATGTGCTCAACGAGCCCTATGACAACCACTACCTGATGGACGCCTTTGGTGATGAGGTGATGGTGGACTGGTTCGAGCGGGCGCGCATGAACCTGGACGAGCACCGGTTGTACATCAACGACTATTCGATTCTCTCCGGTGGCGGGCGCGACACGGCGCATCAGGACCACTACGAGCAGACCATCCGTTACCTGCTGGAAAACAATGCGCCGCTCAATGGTATCGGCATGCAGGGGCACTTTGGCAGTTCACCCACGGCCATTGCCCGGGTCTACGATATTCTGGAGCGGTTTCACAGCGAGTTCGAGGCGCTGGATATCCGCGTCACCGAATTTGATGTCAACACCACCGACGAGGCTCTGCAGGCGGACTACACCCGGGACTTTCTCACTATCGTGTTCAGCCATCCGGCCACGGTGGGGGTGCAGAAGTGGGGCTTCTGGGCCGGCGCCCACTGGAATCCGGATGCGGCCATGTACACCGAAGACTGGCGGGAAAAGCCCAACGCCCGGGCCTGGAGAGACACCATTTACGACGAATGGTGGAGTGAGTTCAGCGGCACCACCGATGCCGAGGGTCGGTTCAGTGGGCGCGGGTTTTACGGCTCCTATGAAGTCACGGTGACGCTGGATGGCGAGGAGACCGTTCAGGCGTTTGAGCTTGTGCCCGAGGGCTCCGAAACCATCAGCGTGGAACTGTCGGAATAAGAGTCGTTCTAGAACGAGGGGGGTAACTGCTGCAGCATTTCGCGGCGTGAGTGGATCAACTCCTTGTAGGTCTGCAGCATACTGAAGTCGACCGGCTCGTCGCTGCCCTTGAGGGCGTCCAGTTGCCGTTCGAAACGGGTGATTTCGCCCACGAGCTTCTCTCGCAGTTGCTCGGTGCCTCTGAGGTTGGCGCTGAAAGCGTGCTGTTGTCTGTGCACAGTAGTATGCATGTCTGGACTCCTTGTGTTGTTTCTCAAACAGCATAGCTCAGTGGCGGCGATAAAACTGTGCCCTGATAGACCGTTTTGTTCCCGGTTTTGCCCAACCTTGGCCGCTATGTGTATAAGCACGCCGGGCGCGGCCTGGGGGCTGCGTCGAGCGCCTCTGAACCCCCTAACCGTTCTGCGCCAGCCAGGCCTTGGCCAGGAACAGGGCGGCCACGGTGCGGCCTTCGCTCACCTCTTCCCGCATGGAGAGGGCGAGCAGGTCGTCAAAATCAACGGTAACCACCTCAATGGGTTCGGGTTCGTCGCCAACCAGTTGTTCCGGGTAGAGATCACGCGCCAGCACTACGTTGATACCCTGCTCCATATAGGCGGGGGACAGGGTCAGGCGCTTGAGCAGGCGCAGGTCCCGGGCGCCATAGCCGGCTTCTTCCTTCAGCTCCCGGTTGGCCGCTTCCAGCGGGGTTTCGCCCTTGTCCACGGCGCCCTTGGGCAGCGCCAGGTGGTAGTCGTGGATGCCGGCGGCGTATTCGCGGATCATCACCACCCGGTTGTCATCCAGCACCGGAACGATCAATACCGCGCCGGGTCCGCCGCCGCACAGCTTTTCGTAGATCCGCTCCTCGCCATTGCTGAAGCGCAGATGCAGCTCGTCGGCGCGGAACAGTCGGCTGCGCGCGACCGTGTGACGCTTTAATATCTCCGGTTTTCTGGGCATACTGTCTCTGTTCTCCCGATGTAAGGCTGTGCACGGCGCATGATCAATTGGCAAGAAATCGATACCGTACTGCTCGATATGGATGGTACCTTGTTGGACCTCCATTTCGACACCTATTTTTGGCTCGACCACCTCCCCAAGCGCTACGCCGAAATCCACAACCTGGATCAGGCCGCCGCGACGAAGACGCTCATGGCGCAGATCGAAGCGCGTCAGGGCACGCTGGAATGGTACTGCCTGGATCACTGGTCGCGCTCACTGTCGGTGGATATCCGGGGCCTGAAAGAGGAGATCCGGCACAAGATCCGGATCCGCCCGCACGTGGAAACCTTTCTGACCCGCCTGCAGGAGCACGGCAAGCGGCGTCTGCTGGTGACCAATGCGCATCCGCAGAGCATCAGTCTCAAACTGGAAGAGACCGCCATCGATCGCTGGCTGGACGGGATCGTCTCCTCGCACGAGCTGCGCGAGCCCAAGGAGGCCCAGGCCTTCTGGCACCGCCTGCAGGAGCGCGAGGCTTTCGACCCGGAACGCACCCTGTTTGTGGACGATACCCCGCGGGTACTCGAGTCCGCGCGCCAGTACGGCATCCGCCATCTGCTGTGCATTCATCAGCCGGACAGTCAGATCGAGCGGCTGGTGGAGAATTACCCGGCCATCCATCATTTTGACGAAATAACGCCGCCGCAGCTGTCCGAACTGTTATGAGCAACACCCTGAGCAAAGTCCGCATCGACAAGTGGCTCTGGGCCGCGCGCTTTTTCAAAACCCGCAGTCTGGCCAAAAAGGCCGTGGAAGGCGGCAAGGTCCATTGCGACGGGCAGCGGGTGAAGCCCAGCAAAGACATCACCACGGGGCTGGTGCTGACCATTCGCCAGGGCTTTGACGACAAAACGGTGGAGGTGATCGCCCTGTCCGATCAGCGCCGGGGCGCCCCCGAGGCCGCGCTGCTGTACGAAGAGACGCCCGAAAGCCTGGCCAGGCGCGAGGAACGCGCCGCCCAGCGCAAGGCCGGCGGTCTGGCGGGACAGTTGATCAGCGATCACAAGCCCAACAAGAAAGAGCGTCGGCAGATTCACCGCTTCCAGCGTAAAATGAACATGGACGAAGAGCCGTAGGCCGGACACCGCCCTTTCGGCATTACCCGGGCCGGGCTGCGCCACCGTGGCATTACGTAGGGTGGGCTCCGCACCCTCATTTTGTGTAGGGTGGGCTCCGCCCACCAAAAAAAACCCATCACCCACTGAACTTATTCCAGCGAGAAACCATGTTCGACAACGATCTATTACACCGCTTTCTGTTTGATCAGTGCGACGTCCGGGGCGAAATTGTGACCCTGAGCGACAGCTATCTGGAGGTGATGAACAACAACCCCTATCCTCAGGGCGTGCGCGAGCTGCTCGGTGAGTTTCTCGCTGCGGCGTCACTGCTGTCCAGCACCCTGAAGTTCAACGGTCTGATCAGCCTGCAGGCCAAGGGCGAGGGCCCGGTCAGCATGATCATGGCCGAGTGCAGCCACCACCGGAACCTGCGCGGCATTGTGCGCCTGCAGGACGCCAACGATCGTCCCCAGGGGCAGGGGTTGGGCGAATTGCTGGGCAAGGGCATCATGGCAATCACCATCGAGCCCGAGCAGGGCGAGCGCTACCAGGGGGTGGTGCCCATGGACAGTGACAGCCTGGCCCAGTGCCTGGAGCACTACTTCTATCAGTCCGAGCAGCTCAAAACCCGCCTCTGGTTCGCTCCCGGTGAGCGCGCCTGCACCGGCATGATGCTGCAGGCGCTGCCGCGCCAGCTGCACGCGGACGAAGATGAAAACCGCGACCACTGGGAGACTCTGGGGACGCTCGCCGGTACTGTGACCTCCGATGAGCTGATTGAGCTGGACCACGAGACGCTGCTGTACCGCCTGTTCAACGAATACCCCCTGCGCCTGTACGAGCCCGTGAAGCTGCAGTTTGCCTGCAGCTGTTCGCGCGAGCGCAGCGCCAATGCCCTGCTCTCACTGGGGCGGGAAGAGGTGGTTGAGTTGCTGGCCGAGCAGGGCGGCATCGACATCGATTGTCAGTTCTGCAATCAGCATTACCATTTTGATGCGGCCGACGTGGAAGATCTTCTGGGCGACCAGACGATTCACTAGGACTTTGAAAAAGTTTTATTGTCACCTTGACAATATGGCAGATCGGTCTTATGATCAAAAGTACCATAAGCAATGTCAGGGCTGTTGCTCAATGTCCGCCCCTTAACGGACATTGAGCGGCAGGCCGCACCCCTCTCTGGTGCGGATCTCTGCGAGGCATAGCTGTGTGTCTTGGTAGACGTTGTTTTGGTTGTATCTTTTGTTCTCTCCATGTCTTCGGGCTGGGCGGCGACGCTCAGCCCGGTTTTTTATCCGCTTTGCCTCCCGCCTCCCAGTACCCTAGCTTTAGAAATAACAACACTCTGTAAAACCGGTTACAAACTGTGGGGCAAGCTCCGCTTCGACCTCCACCGGAGGGTGATGTTCTGCAGCGAACTGTATTGTGTCCAGCGAACGGCATTGGGCTTCGGGACCGCTGAGGGTAAACTGTCGCTCCCGGGAGCCCCGAGCGGACCCGCAAGACCGACGAATCTGGAAGACAATACTGGAATCAACGCCATGACGGAGACCATCAAAAACGCCGCCGAGCGCCTCGAACACTGGATTGCCAAGGAGGCGCTGCCGCTCTGGCAGCGGCTGGGGCTGGACCCATCCCAGGGCGGTCATATCGAGCAGCTTCAGGCCGATGGCCAGATCGACGCCGCGGCCAACATTCGTGTCCGGGTGCAGGCCCGTCAGGCGTTTGCATTCGCTTTCTCCACCGCCCGGGGCTGGTGTGAGGCCGAGCCCGAGGCGCGTCAGCTGATGCGATTTATCGAAACGCGGGCGGCCCACCCCTCCGCCGGTGGCGGTTTTACCCACCTGCTAAGCCCGGATTTTGCGGTGATCGACACCAAACAGGATCTGTACGACCACGCCTTCTCCCTGCTGGCCTATGCCTGGTGTTACCGCGCCTTTGGTGATGCCGCCTATCTGCAGGGGGCGGCCGATCTGGTGGCTCACCTGGATCGTCGGTTTGGCTCCGACTGTGGCGGCTGGGTTGAGGGGGACTACCCGCATTCGCAGCGTCGCCAGAACCCCCATATGCACCTGTTCGAGGCCATGATGGCGCTCCATGAGGCCAGCGGCGAGGCCCGCTGGCTCGCGCGGGCGGGCGAGCTCTTTGCTCTCTTCCAGACTCGATTTTACGACCGGGAGCGGGAGGTATTGTTCGAGTTTTTCAATGACGACTGGACCCTGAAGCACGCCCCCGAACAGGCTCCGCTGGAGCCGGGTCATATGATGGAGTGGGTCTGGCTGCTGGACTGGTACCACCGCCTGAGCGGCCACCCGGTGGATCGCTACACCGAGGCGCTCTATCGGCGGGGGCTTGAGCTTGGGCAGGTGAGCTCGGGATTGTTGTGGGATGAGGTGACCCTGGAGGGTGTCGTCCTCAAACGCACCAAACGCTGTTGGGGGCTGACCGAGCTGATCAAGGCGAGTCTGGTGCGGGCCCGTGCCGGTGATCCCGAGGCGGAACCCCGGGCGGTGAAGGCCATTGATGATCTGTTCCGCTATTACCTCTGCGCGCCCACGCCCGGCGCTTACGTCGATCAGCGGGGCGAGCGGGATGAAGTGGTGGTGGACAAGGCGCCCGCCAGCACCCTCTACCATCTGGTGGTGCTGACCGCCGAGGTAGCGGATTACGCCGGGGCGTCGCCCGGCTGAGATCCTTTGGCTTTGGCCGATTCGTTCACCGGTGCCGTGCTTTTGCGGATTATGAATTCGGTCGGCAGCACGCATTCGGTCTGGCTCAGGGTTTCCCCCTCGATAATGCGCAGCAACATGTCCGTGGCCATCTTGCCCATCTCCTCGGCCGGCTGGGACATGGTGGTCAGGCTGGGGTCGCAGTACTTGGAGTAGGCGATATCGTCAAAGCCGGTGACCGAGACATCTTCCGGCACCCGGATCCCCTGGGATTTCAGCGTCTGGATCGCACCGATGGCCATTTCATCGTTCATGCAGAAAATGGCGGTGGGGCGCTCTTTCATGTGGCAGAACTGAAAGGCGCTGTTCAGGCCCGACCACATGGTGAAATCGCCCTCGGCCACCAGCCCCGGCTCAAACGGAATGCCCGCCTCGGCCAGACTTTCCTTGAAGCCCTTCATCCTGTCGATGGCGTGTGGGTTGTCTTTCAGGCCCGAGATCACGCCGATGCGCCGGTGGCCCAGGGAAATCAGGTAGTCGGCCATGGTTTTCGCCGCGCCCCGGTTGTCGATCCGGATGGAGGGGCCCTCGGTGTACTCACAGCCACAGGCGTTGACGCTGGCCAGGTCGGGAGGAATGACGTTGTGCGCTTTCTCCGAGTGGGGGCGCAGCTGCAACAGACCGTCGGCCAGCCGGGTTTCCACGCGGCGGATGTACTCCAGTTCCCGCTCCGGGGTGCCCCGGGTATCCCCCAGCAGCACGGCGTAACCCTTCTGCTGGGCCCGGTCCTCGATGGCCCGGATCACCAGTGAGTAGAAGGGGTTGGCGATGTCGGGCACGAGCACCACAATTGCGTAGGAGCGGGCCGAGCGGAAATTGCGGGCGAGCATATTGGGCCGGTAGCCCACCTTCTCGATCGCTTTCTGTACCTTGCTGATGCTCGTTTCAGAGACCTTTTCCGGGTTGCTCAGGGCCCGGGAGACTGTGGCGACGGAAACCCCCGCTTCGCGGGCGACCTCTCTGATACTCGACATTGAAAGTGCTCTTTTCAGGTATGTGTCAAAGGACAATGGGGCCGAGTTTACTATAGGGCACCGCTAATAATACAGAGTCGTCTCGGTGCGGGACCAAAACCTCCATACCTTTGTCAAAAAGCGCTCCGGCATTCGGGCCATCCGTGGCCCTGGCGCTCTAGTTCTTGACACCGGCGGCGGCCCGACGGGCCCGCAGGTCGGCCTCGATTTCGCCCATGCGCTGAGTGTTCAGCGGGTAAACCACCAGCAGCAGAAGAGAGACAAAGGCAAAGGCGGCCGGAATCCAGCTCATCAACAGCACCATGCCATCGGTGGTCTGCGCAATGGTGCTCTCGTCGGTGCCGACATAGCCGTAGGCGCCCAGCACGATCAGTACCAGCGCGCCGGCAAAACCGCCACCGGTTTTCTGGATGAACGAGCCGGCCGAATAGAACAGGCCGGTGGCGCGGCGATTGTGTTTCCACTCGGAATAGTCCGCCGCATCGCCCAGCATGCTGAAGATCAGTACGGGCATGAAGGCGGCAAAAAATTCAGCAGCGCCCCCCAGAAGATAAACCCAGTAGACCCGGAACTCCAGGTTGAGCTCGAACATGGCCAGTGATTCGATTTGAAAGACCCAGAACCCGTCCGAAGGGAGGAAGAAAATCAGACCGGTCAGAGCGCCGCTCACTATCAGCGAAATTGCGAACAGGGCCTTCTTGCCGATGAGGCGTGTGAGGTAGCCTGCCACCAGCGCCGCCACAATGGAGACAACGAGCAGAATGATGAAATAGCGGCCCGTCAGCACCGGTTCGCCGATGTAGTGGTTGAAGTAATAGGCGATGACCCCGTATTTGATGCCATTGAACATCATGGTCAGAAAGCCCAGTCCAAGGATCATCAGCCAGGGCATATTGGTGAGCAGGTCGATCAGGTCGCGCTGGGAGGGGGTGGTCTCGCTCTCGGGGCGCTTGATCAGCTTCTGGATGGCGTACCAGGTCACGGCGAGGACGAGCGCGCAGAAAAGGCCGCTGTAGAGGCCACGATAGTAAAAGAACAGCGAGATGCTCAGCAGCGGTATGACAATGAACGGCAGGTTCCAGGCCAGGTCTTTCAGCTCCTGTTTGAACGGCGCCTGGGAGGCGACCGAGTGTACCCGCTCTCTGGTGGTGAAAAAGGTGATCAGGCACAGCACCACCAGCAGCGCGGCAAAGACGTACATGGTCTGCTGGTAGCCCTTGGCGTCATCGCCCTGACCGAAATAGGCCACCAGGTCGGGCGTGAACCCCATGACCAGCACACCACCGAGGAAGGCGCCGGCAAAGCGGTAGCCTGACAGGACGCTGCGCTCTTCGTGGCTGGAGGTCATCACGCCCATCAGCGCCGAATAGGGCACGTTGTTCATGGTGTAGGCGAGGGTCAGGCCGATATAGGTGAAGTAGGCCCAGACCAGCTTCATGGGGGTGCTGATGTTGGGCGCGGTAAAGGCGAGCACCATGAACAGCGCCAGGGCCGGCGCGGTCCACAGGATCCAGGGGCGGAACTTGCCGTGCCGGGACTGGGTCCGGTCGGCCACCATGCCCATGACGATATCGGTCATGCCGTCCGAGATCCGCACCACCAGAAGCAGCGCGGCGGCGGCCGCCGCCGAAATGCCCAGGGTATCGGTATAGAAAACGGCGAGATAGGCCAGCGCGCCGCGCCAGACCAGGTTGGCGGCCGCATCGCCCATGGCGTAGCCACTTTTTTCGAGAATTGAGAGCTTTTTATCAGTAGTTGCCGACACGTAACACCTTCCATTGCGAATTTATTGAATTTATAGCGGCATAGACTAATTGCTGATTTTGCGAAAGTACAGGAAATTTGCCGTGGGGCGCTCACGATGAGACCTCCTCGTCACTTTATCTTTGTGGGACCCTTGCGAGACAATATGTAACCGATTACAATTCGGCCTCCGGTCGGTTTGGCCGCCCTTGTTTTCATCCGCGCTGTCATACTTCTGCAGTGCCATCATAATAATCGGAATCGCGCTCATGCAGCTCGCAGCAATCGATATCGCCATCATCTTTATTTATGTCGCGGCCACGCTCGGGCTGGGCTTCTGGGTGTCCAAGAGGGCCTCCAGAGACATCAGAAGCTATTTTCTCGGTGGCAACAAGCTTCCTTATTGGACCCTGGGTATCTCCAACGCCTCGGGCATGTTCGATATCAGTGGGACCATGTGGCTGGTCTCGTTGCTGTTCGTCTATGGCCTGACAAGCGTCTATATCCCCTGGCTCTGGCCGGTGTTCAACCAGGTGTTCATGATGGTGTTCCTGTCGGTCTGGCTGCGCCGCTCGGGGGTGATGACCGGGGCCGAGTGGATCACTTTCCGATTTGGCGAAGGCCTGGGGTCGCGCCTGTCGCATCTGATTGTTGTGATCTTCGCGCTGGTGAGCGTGATGAGTTTTCTCGCCTACGGTTTTATCGGTATTGGCAAGTTCGCCACGGTGTTTCTGCCCTGGGAGTTGCACCCGGACGATTACTGGAATGAAGTGATTTACGGGCTGATCATCACCGCGCTGACCACCGTGTATGTGGTCAAGGGCGGGATGTTCAGTGTGGTGTTCACCGAGGTGCTGCAGTTTTTCATCATGTCGGTCGCCTGTGTGGGGGTGGGCATCATCGCCATGCAGCAGGTCTCCCCCGAGGTACTGGCGGCAGTGGTCCCCGATGGCTGGAGCAGCATCGGCATCAGTTGGAAACTGGACCTGGACTGGTCGGGCACGCTCGATGCCGCCAATACCCAGATCGCCACCGATGGCTACAGTCTGTTCGGCATCTTCTTCATGCTGATGCTACTCAAGGGCATTCTGGTGAGCATGGCCGGCCCGGCGCCCAACTATGACATGCAGCGGATACTCTCGGCCCAGTCGCCCACCGAGGCGGCCAAGGTCAGCTGGTTTGTCAACGTGGTATTGCTGTTTCCGCGCTATATGTTGATTACCGGCCTGACCATTCTGGCGCTGGCGTTTTTCATGGACGACCTGCGCGCGATGGGGGCGGATGTGGATTTTGAGCAGATCCTGCCCATGGCCATGGCCCACTATGTACCGCCTGGCCTGTTGGGGCTGCTGATCGCCGGCCTGCTCGCCGCCTTCATGTCGACCCTGGCCGCGACCACCAATGCTGCCCCGGCCTATGTGGTGAACGATATCTACAAGCGCTATATCAATGCGGACGCGGACCCCAAGCGCTATGTAAACCTCAGCTATATTGTCTCGGTCCTGTTTGTGGTGCTGGGGGTATGCATCGGCCTGTTCATTCCCACCCTGCACGATATTATCCAGTGGATTGTCAGTGCCCTGTTTGGCGGCTACGCTGCCTCCAATGTGCTCAAATGGTACTGGTGGAGGTTCAACGGCTATGGCTATTTCGGCGGCATGGTGGCGGGCCTGGTGATTGCTCTGGGGCTGATCTTTAGCGATCTGTCGCCGCTGCACGCCTTCCCCTTCATGCTGTTGATCAGTGCGGGCGCCTGCATCGTGATCTCGCTGTTTACTCCGGCGGACGATATTGAGGTGCTCAAGCGTTTTTACGTCAAAGTCCGGCCCTGGGGCCTCTGGGGCCCGGTGCGCCGCGCCGTGCAGCAGGAGTACCCGGAGGTGAAAGCCAATACCGAGTTTGGTCGGGATGCAACCAATGTGGCGGTGGGGATTGTGTGGCAGACGGCGTTGGTCGCTTCACCGATTTTCATGGTGATCCAGTATTGGCAGGAGTTTGTGATCTCGATGCTGGTTGTGGCGGCTACCAGCCTGTTTCTGTGGCGCAACTGGTGGGTCAAGCTCAAAGACTACCCGGATGATATGCCGGCGGAACTGGTCGCCGAAGCGGAAGCCAGTATTGTTTCCAAAAACTGATGGGCGGCTTCCGCCGCGGGAACGGTGGGAGCGGGTGGGCCGGGCTTCGGCGCGGTCCGGCGCTGACTTCGGCGGTTGCACTTTTTTCTGTAACCGATTACATTATCAGCTATCAAAAGAATCAGGATTGTCATTTCCATGAGTGATTTTTATAACTCGGTCAAGGTGCTGCTCGCAGAGCATGAGGCTTTGCTTACCCGCAAAAACGCTCCAGCCCCCAGCGGCAACGGTGTCTACCGGCGCTGGCAGCATCCCATTCTCACCGCCGCTCACGCGCCGGTCAGCTGGCGCTACGACCTGAATCCATCGACCAATCCCTATTTGATGGAACGCCAGGGGGTCAATGCCACCTTCAACGCCGGTGCGCTCTACTGGCATGGCCGGTATATTCTGGCCGTGCGGGTGGAGGGGGATGATCGAAAATCCTTTTTTGCCATTGCCGAGAGCCCGAACGGGGTGGACAACTTCCGTTTCTGGGATTATCCGATCACCCTGCCACAGACCGATCGACCGGATACCAACGTCTACGACATGCGGCTCACCCGGCACGAAGATGGCTACATTTACGGGCTCTTCTGTACCGAGCGCAAGGACCTGAGTCAGCCGGATGATCTGTCCGCCGCCGAGGCCCAGTGTGGCATTGCGCGCACCACAGATCTGGTGAACTGGGAGCGGCTGCCGGACCTGATCACCTATTCCGGACAGCAGCGCAACGTGGTGCTCCACCCGGAATTCGTCGAGGGTAAATACGCGCTCTACACCCGTCCGCAGGATGGCTTCATCAGCGTGGGCAAGGGCGGCGGCATTGGCTGGGGCCTGTCGGAATCCATGGACGGGGCCGAGATCAAAGAGGAGGTGATCGTCGATGGCAAGGAATATCACACCATCAAGGAGGTGAAAAACGGGCAGGGCCCGGCGCCCATCAGAACCGACCACGGCTGGCTGCATCTGGCCCACGGTGTGCGCAACACCGCCGCTGGGCTGCGCTATGTGCTCTACCTGTTCATGACCGAACTCGAGCGTCCCTGGGTGGTAAGCCATCGTCCAGGCGGACACTTCATCGCGCCCCAGGGCGATGAGCGGGTGGGAGATGTCTCCAATGTAATTTTTGCCAATGGTTGGATCGTGAACGAAAACAACGAGGTGTTCATCTACTACGCCTCCTCCGACACCCGAATGCATGTGGCCACCTCCAGTGTGGGTCGGCTGGTGGATTATGTGCTCCATACGCCGGAAGATGGGCTGCGCTCCGATCGGTCGGTGGCCACTCGCAACGAGCTGATTGCGGCCAATCTTGAAGTGCTGGAAGGAATGCGCTGATGGGAGTGCAAGAGTTACCGAGCGGTGTGCGGCCACCGGACTGGGCGCAGGAATTTTCCTCGGAGTTGGAGCGGATTGCCGATTGGTGGCTGATCTACAGTCAGGATGAAACCAACGGTGGTTTCTACGGCGAGGTGGGGCTGGACAACAAACCAAATCTCCAGTCGGATAAGGGGGTTGTCCTGAATACGCGCATCCTCTGGTTCTTCAGCGAGCTGGCCCAGGAAATTGACGATGCGCGTTATCGCGCCGCCGCCGACCGGGCGTATCACACCCTGTTCGAACGTTTTGTCGATGCCGAGAACGGCGGCGTTTACTGGATGCTCGATGCACGGGGGTACCCGAAAGATACCAAGAAACAGGTGTATGCCCAGGCGTTTGCCATCTATGCCCTGGTGTCCTATTACCGGCTTACTGGCAACGATGCGGCGTTGGAAGAAGCGCAAACGATGTTTGCGCTACTGGAAGAGCACACGGTCTGCCCGGATACCGGCGGTTATCTGGAAGCCTTTACCCGGGAGTGGGGAGCGATGGACGATGTCCGTCTGAGCGACAAGGACCTCAACTACCCAAAGACCATGAACACTCACCTGCACGTGCTCGAGGCCTATACCACCCTGTACCAGGTGGACAGATCCCCTAAGGTGAGGGAGGCGCTGCGCTATGCCATTGAGTGTTTTGACCGCCATCTGATCAATAAAGACAGCTTTCATCTGCGCATGTTCATGGACTGCGACTGGAATGATCATTCCCCGGGGCACACTTTCGGTCACGATATCGAATGCAGTTGGCTGCTGGCCAAGGCCACCGAATCACTGGCCGATCCGGCGATGACTGCCCGGCTACGCCCGAGTGTGTTGGGTATGGCCGAGGCCTGTCTGCACGAAGCGATGGGCGAACACGGCGAGATGCACGACGGGTTTGATTTTGAATCCCGCGAAATGAACGGCGAACGGGTCTGGTGGGTTCAGGCCGAGGCCATGGTGGGTTTTTACAAGGCGTACACTCTTTCGGGAGAGGCGGGATATGCACGGGCCGCCGAACGACTCTGGAGGTTCATCAACCAGTATCAACTGGCGGGTGAAAGTGGTGAGTGGTTGTGGCTGTCGCGCCTTGATGATCAACGCCGAGCGCCGGGTTACAAGTTGGGCCCCTGGAAGGGCCCTTACCACAATGGCCGCGCCATGATGGAAATGATACGGATGCTGGCCGGGGAATAACCAACTGGGCTGATACGATAAAAATGATACAAGGTGAATGTATGAATACGGGTTTGATCAACCGGAGGATAGCTCCGGCCGGCATTGTGGTCGCGCTGTTTTTGCTGACGGCGTGCGGCAGTAGCGGCGGTGCCACCAACAGCAGTGCTGCCCATTCGAGTGAAACCAGTGCCTCGAGCGCTTCGAATTCCTCCGGCAGCGCTTCGAGTGATGCGGCTCGCTCCTCTTCGAGCGCGCGCGTTGAGCCGGCCGAGGGCTTTCAGGTGCAGGGCGACACGCTCTACGACAATACCGGCGTGCCCTTTGTCATGCGCGGGGTCAATTACCCCTACGCCTGGTTTCGCTCGAGCTACAACACTGAGCAACAGTTTGCGGATATCGCGAGCACCGGCGCCAACACGGTTCGGGTGGTGCTGGCCAATGGCGAGCAGTGGAACCGCGTCTCGGGTGACGAGGTAGAGAACATCATCGGTTGGGCCAAACAGCACCAACTGGTGACCATGCTGGAAGTGCACGATGCGACCGGCTGGAGCGAAAAAGACAGCGCCGCCAATCCCCAGACAGCGGTGGATTATTGGTTGAGCGAAGATGTAACAGCGGCAATTACCGGCGAAGAGGCCTACGTGCTGATCAATATCGCCAACGAGCCGCTGGGCAATAACAGAACCGATGAGTGGGTCCCGTTCCACACTGGAGCGATCGAAGCACTGCGCGAGGGTGGGTTGACCCACACGTTGGTGGTCGATGCACCCAACTGGGGGCAGGACTGGAAAAATGTCATGCGCGATGGCGACGGTGCGCTCACCATCTTCAATGCCGATGACCAACGCAACGTCGTTTTCTCGGTGCATATGTACGATGTTTACGGAGACGCGGCCGAGGTTGACGACTATTTTCAGAGTTTCAGCAGCAAGAGTGTACCGCTGATTGTGGGCGAGTTTGCCGCCGACCACGGCGCGGGGAACGAGGTGGCCGAGGAAGCCATACTGGCGGGAGCCGAGGCCTATGGTTTCGGCTACCTGGGCTGGTCCTGGTCCGGCAACACCGACGGCGGAGAGGATGGCACCGATCTGAGCTCTCTGGATATTGTCGAGAACTTCAACGTCGATACGCTCTCGTCCTGGGGTGAAACATTGATTGACAGTGAAAACGGCATCCGTGCAACCAGTGAAACCTGTCAGTGTTTTCTGGGCAACGAATAATAAGAGGTTACCCATGACATTGTATAAAAAAGCCGGAGTGATTCTGGGGCTACTGTTCGGGATCAGTGCTTGCGCTCAACTTGAGGCGCCCTCCGTGGAGGCCGATGACTTTGTCCGGGTGGACGGCACCCGGTTTGTTCTGGAGGGCGAACCCTACTACTTCGTGGGCACCAATTTCTGGTACGGCGCTTATCTCGGTTCGCCCGGTCCGGAAGGGGACCGGGAGCGACTGCTCAAGGAGCTGGATACACTCAAAGCCAGCGGCATCACCAACCTAAGAGTACTGGCTGCCTCGGAAAGCAGCGAGCTGATGCGGGCAGTCCAACCCGCACTGATCCGGGAGCCGGGTGAGTACAACGATAACCTGCTCGAAGGGCTGGATTTTCTGCTGGCGGCGATGGGCAAGCGCGATATGAAGGCGGTGCTCTACCTGAACAACTTCTGGCAGTGGTCAGGGGGCATGTCACAGTACGTGGCCTGGTTTACCGGTGAAGAAGTGCTGGACCCGGACAAAACCGGTGAGTGGAACGCGTTCATGGAAAATTCCGCCCGCTTTTATCGGATGGAAGAGGCGCAAGCGCTCTACCGCGACGTCATCGAGACAATCATTACCCGCAGGAATTCTGTGACCGGACAATATTATTATGAAGACCCAACAGTCATGTCCTGGCAGCTGGCCAACGAGCCGCGCCCCGGCAGCGACGAGCACGGCCGCCCCTACTTTCAGGACTTCAAACAGTGGGTGCACGAAACGGCCAGGTACATCGACTCTCTGGCGCCGCATCAGCTGGTCAGCACCGGTAACGAAGGCGCCATGGGCACGCTGCGCGATGAAGATCTGTACATCATTGCCCACGCCAGCCCCTACGTGGATTACCTGACCTTTCACATGTGGCTGAAAAACTGGAGTTGGTTCGATATTCACAATCCGGAAGAGACCTACGACAGCGCCATCGAAAAGGCGCAGGCCTATATGAATCGCCATATCGACATCGCCAACAAAATGAACAAACCCACGGTCCTGTCCGAGTTCGGCGCCGAGCGGGATGAGGGCGCCTTCGAACCGGGCACGCCCACCACCTATCGCGATCGCATTTACCGCGAAGTGTTCGACCTGGTGTACGAGCGCGCGGCCGAAGGTGATGCCATTGCCGGCACCAACTTCTGGACCTGGGGCGGTCTGGGACGGGCAGGGCAGGAGGATTTCATGTGGGCCCAGGGCGACGACTTCACCGGCGATCCACCCCAGGAACACCAGGGCCTGAACTCGGTCTTCGATGCCGACGACTCCACCATGAAAATCATCCGCAAGCACGCCGAAAAAATGCACCAACTATCAAACCACTAAGGTAGTGACGTAGGGCGGATCGGTCCGACGTTTCGGAGCTGTAAGCGCATCCGCCAAATGGCTCTCGGAGGGAGATCGGTCCGAGAGGCGCTGAGCGTGAACCAGTCACCTGAGGCTATAGGTATTTTGTTTGGGATATGGCTTAAATAGAACGTCTAGAGACTATTGGTGATTGATTCGCGTCCGGCCCGCTCAGGGGTAGGACCTTCCCGGACACGGCGTAAACCCATCCATGGGGCCTCTCCACCAACATCCTGTTGGTGACGGTCCGGGAAGGTCCTACCCCAGATCGGTCCTCCGAGCTCCGTAGATCCCACCGAGCGAGCCCGTAGGTCTGGTAAGCGACAGCGCACCTGACACAATGAGGCCTATCCCCACCAATATTTCCAGACGGGCCACGTCTGTCAGGTGGCGCTCCCGCTTACCTGACCTACGGCTACAACTGTGGTTTTTACAAGGCCCAGAGGACCGATTAGAGGTGGACTGTTCCAAGACCGTCAACCGCGGGATTAGTGTTGACGAGTTACAGGGACGTACTCGCCACGTGTCTTGAAACAGTCCACCTCAAAGCGGGCCGGACGTGAATCAATCACCAAAAGCCTCTATCGAAACAACACCCAAACCAACACTCCGGCCAACCCCCAGCCGATCAGAGCCAGCACCTGCCACACCTGCTCCGGCCGCCGCTCAATCAGGGGTTTGTGCTCCGGGTGCTGCCAACTGGGGCAGATCCGAGTACGGACCAGAGGTGATTCTGTATTAATATAGGTGCCCTTAATCAGATGTCTGAATTTTCGTTTAAATTTTCATGACTGTTTTGAGAAGCTCCCTCCCGGTCCCATGTGCCAATTCGCATTTGCGCGTCAGAATGACAGAATTTGACAGAGGTCACATTCTGGGTTTGATCAAAGGACAGCGTTGTGAGAACATCTTTAGTAATCGGTTACATCAGCCGATATAGTTCTAACCGTACGTGCCATATATAAGGAGAGTCTTATGGATACGAATAATAATAAAACGAAATATTACAGGAGTAGAAAAGCGTCGATATCGTCAATACCCCTGTTTTTTTTATGTATGTCATTGAGTTTCAGCTCGTTAGCAGATTCCATTCCCGAGGTGGTTGCTAGGCCGCCTGTAGAGGGGCAAGGAGCAGGCTCAGCAATGAGTGAGTATCGCCTTGACCGCATTGAACGAATGAGATTGATCGAGATGCAGCTACAGCAAACCATGGAGCGGCAGAGGCGTTATGAGGAGCAGCGGGCTCAAGAAAGGGATGAGAAAAGGCAAAGAGAGGATTGCAAAGGCAGAAGGAGTGGTTTCGTTAACCATTGCGAGTTCAAAGCTGCGAATCGGTTCAGTAGAAATACAACGAAGTGCGAAACTATTATCGATGGAGGCAGCGTAACCATCGGGCCGTTTAGCTTTTCGGGCGGTGACGGGTACACTAAGTGCATAAATCGAATTAACTCATTGCTCATACAAGACAATTCTCGATGCGCCGTCGACGGCGATATTAAAGAGCATGATTGTTTAGAAGACGCTGGTTTGAAATAGGTGTTGAAATGAAAAAATCAGTTGCAATTAAGCTTGGTGCGTCATTGATCGTTGGTGCTGTACTTGTTGCATTAGTTCCCGCCGTTTTTTTAGAAAACCAAGGTGATGGGTGCAGCGGAGGGAGCTGTGATGAGAGTAGAGCTTCTGAGCTGAAGTTACTTGAAGATTACCGGGTAAGGCTCAGTGAGCTAAGTGTTTCGGCTCAGAAGACGACAGCCCCGCAGCCAGGTTCTGGGAGAACCGGATCAGAAAAGAGTGTGAGTGGTAGTGAGCGAGAGGAGAGAAGCTCCGAAACCATTGCTCTTGAGCAGCAACATGGATACTACTCTGAGTATGAGCTGGAAGAATATAGGAGCTATACCACAGAGGGGCTCGAGAAACTTCTTGAGGGTGGTGACCTAAGAGCATTGCCGATTCTTGTAGATCGTTACCATGAAGCTGGCGATCATCGCTCAATGGAAGACGCATCGATTGTTTCGGCGATTCATGGATCGTCCAGAGGTCTGACAAGTCTGGCAACGTTCAACTCTCCAAGTAAGCGAACGTTCGATCCAGACTCTGAAAAAGATAGGTTGGGAGTCTTAAAATCCCAGGCATTCCTGCATGCCGCTACGCTGCTGGGTGACCCCTTGTCAGAAAAGAACGCGAAAGTGAAGCTGGATCATTTAGGGGTTGCGTTGACCGATGGCGAAAGAATGATGGTAGACCAATTGGGCCACGAGGTCATTGATTTGCTGAATGCGAAAAGAAGTGAGATAGGACTGGGGCCGTTAAACGCGAATGATCAGCCTTATGAGCCAGGTCGATAGATAAACACTGCCGTCAGCGCAACGACACCCAAACCAACACTCCTGCCAACCCCCAGCCGATCAGAGCCAGCACCTGCCATACCTGCTCGGGCCGACGCTCGATCAGGGGTTTGTGCTCCGGGTGCTGCCAACTGGGGTTGGGCCGTTGCAGATCCAGCCACCACTCCGACAGGGCTTTGTACCGGTAATTGGGGTTCAGACTCAGCGCTTTCTCCAACGCCTTGTCCAGCCAGTAGGGCACCAGAGGGTTGTGGCGGCTGGCGGGGGTGTATCTCAGTTTCTGGAACTGGCGCCAGTCCATTGCCTTGCCATAGGCCGCGCCGTAGGGTTTTTTACCGGTCAACATTTCGTACAGCAACACCGCGACCGAGAACTGATCCGAGTGCGGGCCGGTGGCACCGCCATAGCGATACTCGGGCGCCGAATAGTCCAGCGTGCCCAGTATCCGGTCGCGGGCGAAGGGTGCGCCCACTTCTTCCAGGCTTGCCACCCAGCAGGAGCCGAAATCCACAATCACCGGCCCCTTGGCGCTGAGCACAATATTGTCCGGCTTGATGTCCTGGTGCAGGGTTTCCTTGCGGTGGAAGGCCCGAATGCCGCGTAACAGTTGCCCGGTCAGTTCCACCGCATCGGTGATGCCCAGGGTTCCCCGCTCGTTGATGGTCTGTCCCAGAGTGGGGCCGGGCACGTACTCGGTCAGGTAGTAGAGACAGGAGCGCGGGCGCGGCGGGTGAATGACCCGCGCGACCTGCGGGCTCTGAATGCGCGCCCCGATCCAGGCCTCGAGCACAAAGCGCTCGATGTACGCCGGGTCGTCGGTGTAATTGACCGAGGGGGTTTTCATGATCAGGGCCTTGTCGGCCTCATCCCGCACCAGATAGACCTGGCTGCGGTTGGATTCGTGCAGGCGTTTTTCCACCCGCAGGCCATCCAGAGTCTGGCCGATTTCCAGCGGCGGCGGAAACGGCAGACGCGACAATACCTGCATGGCATCGTTCTGGCTGGCGTGGCCGAGGCGTTCGATGCGGGCGGCCTGGATGCTGAGGTTGTCGTCACTGCCGGCGGCCAGCGCCGCTTCCAGGGCGGCATCGACCAGCGCCTGGGGCTGGTGGGCGTGCTGTTCGATCAGGGCGTGAAAAGCGTCCGGTTCCAGGTGGTCGTGAATTCCGTCGCTGGTCAGGATGAAGACATCGCCCCGATGCAGCTCGATCGAGTGCATGTCCACTTCGACGCTCATGTCGGCGCCCAGGGCCCGGCTCAGATAGCTGGTGTCCTTGTCCAGGCGCTGGCAGTGGTCGCGCGTCAGCTGCTCCAGCTGGCCTTTGCTTTCATCGGCCGAGTGGGGCCGCCAGAGATACACACGGGTATCGCCCACATGAAAAATAAAGCCGGTGTCGCCCTTGAGAATGAGCGTGGAAAAGGTGGTGAGATAACCCTCGCCGTAGAGGCTGTTGCGGCTCAGGCCCCAGAGGCTGCGATTGAGCGAGCGGATCACCTGCTGGGCGGAGTGCCCGGTGCTCCAGGTGTCGGGCGTGGCGTAGTAGTCGGTGAGAAACCCGGTGATCGCGGTCTGGCTCGCCTCCCGCGCCGCCTCACTGCTGCTGACGCCATCGGCCACCGCCATGGCAATGCCCTTGCTGGTCAGCAGGGAATCGTCGGGCAGGCGTGCGCCCAGGGTGTCCTGGTTCTCGGGTTTGCGTCCGGCTTCGCTGCGTTGCGCAAACCCGATGTCCAGGGTGGACTGCAGGTGTTCCATTTATTGGTCCATACGGCTAGGTCAGCTCGATTCGCTGGATTGTACCATCGGGCATCATCTCGCTCATGTGTCCCTGGGGCTCGGTCAGCATCTGCACCAGGAAGAAGGTCGCCACAGCGGAGCCGGCAATGATCAGAAAGAAAGTGCTGGCGTCCATAAAGCTGAAGGCGGTCAGGTAGGTGACGGCACCAACGTTGCCGTAGGCCCCGGTCATGCCCGCAATCTGCCCGGTCATCCGGCGCTTGATCAGCGGCACCATGGCAAAGACCGCACCCTCACCGGCCTGCACGAAAAAGGAGCAACACATGACCGCGAGCACCGCCAGGGCCACGGGCCAGCCGCCATCGATCTGTGACAGAACGAAATAGCCCACGGCGAGTCCGCCGATAAAAATCGACATGCTGCGCCGCCGACCGAAGTTGTCACTGATCCAGCCGCCGCCGGGGCGCGCGACCAGGTTCATGAAGGCAAAGGCGCCGCCGAGCAGACCGGCTTCGGCCAGACTCAACTGGGTGAAGGTTTCCAGAAAAAACGCGGGCAGCATGGACACCACTGCCAGCTCGGAGCCGAAGGTCACAAAGTAGGCCCAGTTCAGCACCGCTACCTGCTTGAATTCATATTTGTCGTGCTCGGGCACGCCGTGTTCCAGCATCTCCTTGTTCACGCGGTAGATCTGACTGAACTGGAAGGCGAAGAGCGCGATCAGAATGACCCACATCAGGTACACCAGGTTCTGGCTCAGCAGGCTGATGTTGGACGGGCCCAGGCGCCAGGCGAGCACACCGAGAATGGCGTACATGGGGATGTTCATGGCGATGTAGAGCCAGAAGTCTTTTTTGTTGGAGACTTCCAGGCCCCCGGATTTTTTTGACTTGAAATAGGTGGAGCCCTTGGGGGTGTTGCGGGCGCGCCAGTAATAGAAGAGGCCGTACACAATGGCGATGATGCCGGTGCAGGCAATGGCCGCGCGCCAGCCGCCAAAGGTACCAAAAACCCCCACCGCGAGACTCGGCAGGATGAACGCCGAGGCGGCCGAACCGAAATTGCCCCAACCACCGTAAATGCCCTCGGCCAGGCCTACCTGACGGGCCGGGAACCACTCACCCACCATGCGAATGCCAATCACAAAGCCGGCGCCCACAAAGCCGAGCATGAAGCGGGTCAGCGCCAGCTGTTCAAAACTCTGGGCCGAGGCGAACCCGAGACACAGCAGACCGGACACACACAGCAGCCCGCTGAACACATGGCGCGGACCGAACTTGTCCACCAGTATGCCGATCACGATCCGCGCGGGAATGGTCAGGGCGACGTTGAGAATCAGCAGGGCCTTCCACTGGTCGGCGCTCATGGCGAGCGTTTCCACAATCAGGGGCTTCAGCGGTGCGTGGCTGAACCAGACCATGAACGACAGGAAAAACGCGAACCAACTCAGGTGCAGGGCCCGAATCGAGGGCTGGGATAAATCCAGCGGATTCAATTTGTTCAAGCTCATAAAATGATCCTGTGGGTGAACATGTGCCGAAATGGAGCACGATAATGGCCGCTCAGTGTTCTTCTGTTGTGCTCGTCCAGAGAGAGGTGACGCAAAACCGGCAACCGCATTACCCACTGCTTTGCAATGCCTGTGCCAAGCTCAAAAAACCATTAAGTAACTGTTTTATATAAGTTTTTTGAGTGGTCTGGGTCAGAGGCTCTGTGTGAAAGCTGTGCAGGCGGCTTTTTATGGGGGCTTTCGTGAGTCACTCTGGTGCGCTCCCGGCCCGAAAATCGGAAGGAGGGCGCCAGGGCGGCGCGTTCTTTCTGAAGTGATTTGCCCGACCGGAAACCATTGCACGGTTGAATGTTCTGTTGTGGTGCGCAAACGTTCTGTCGGTTAAAGGTGTCGGCAAAAAACCGGGCGGGGCTTTTCTATTGATCCCGTTATGTTATACCATAACAATATTGAGAGCCGTTGGCGTGAGTGAGTCCGGCTTTGAAGAATCATTAGTGGAGGTATCAATGCGAAAGCCAGGTCTTGGGTTAATCATCGGTCTGTGTCTGTCGCCCTGGGCGCTGGCGGAGGATCTCAGCGGTGTGGTACGCGATGGCACCGGGCAGCCGGTGGCTGGCGCCATTGTCGAATGGGTGGGCAGCAACCGCCGGGCCGTGGCGGACGAGCAGGGCCGCTTCACCCTGGACGACCTGCGCGGCGAAGAAGTGGAGCTGCACATCATGGCCCCCAGTTTCTCCCACCGGCAGGTGCATGTGCGCCTGGACGAAAGCCCGGTGGACATCCGTCTGCGCTCCACGGTGATGGAAGTGATCGAAGTGGTGGCCCTGCCCTGGCACGCCTCCTCCCTGGAGTCGGCCCAGCCGGTGAATGTGCTGAGTGCCGAGCAGTTGCGCCGGCGCCAGGCCTCGACCCTGGGCGAAACCCTGAAAGACCAGGTGGGGGTCCACACCGACTACTATGGTCCGGTGGCGAGCAGCCCGATCATCCGGGGCCTGGGCGGCCCGCGGGTGTTGATTGCGCAGAACGGGTTGGACGCGGGGGATGTCTCCCGGGTCGGGCCCGACCATATGGTGACCACCGAAGCCTCCACCGCGCAGCAGATTGAAATTCTGCGCGGCCCCGCCACCCTCTTTTACGGCAGTGGCGCTATTGGCGGGGTGGTGAACATCGTGGATGGCCGCGTTCCCCAGGATAATCTCACCGAGGGCCAGTGGCATCTCAAACACAACGATGTGGCCGATGAAAAACTGGCCTCCGCCAGCCTGACCACCGGGGCCGGCTCCTGGGCCACGCACCTGGACGGTTTCTGGCGCGAATCCAACGACTACCGAATTCCGGTGCCGGCTGAAGCGGCGCACGAAGAGCCCTCGGCGCACGAAGAGCCCTCGGAGTACGACCATGAGGAACCCGGCCATGAGGAAGCGGGTCTTGAAGAGCCGGGCAGCGGGCGTCTGGACAACTCGGCTTACCGCGCCAAGGGTGCCAATGTCGGCGGTAGCTACCTGCTGGATAACGGCTTTGTCGGCCTCTCCTACGGCCGGCTTGAGCGGACCTACGGTATCCCCGGACACAGCCACGGGGAGGGCGAACACGGCGCAGAGGAAGAATCCGTGTACGCCGATCTGGAGCAGGATCGCTGGCAGTTGCACAGTGAGCTCAGCCTCGATCACGCCTGGTTCAGTGCGCTCAATACCCGGGTGGGCTACACCGATTACGTCCATTCCGAAATCGAGAACGGTGCGGCGCTCACCACCTTTACCAACACCAGTCACGAGGTCCGGGCCGAACTGTTCCACCATCCGGTGTTGGAGTGGCGCGGGGCCTGGAGCCTACAGTACAAGCATCAGGACTTTGAGGCCCAGGGCGAAGAAGCCTTCACTCCGCCCGCCACCACTGACAGTCTCGCACTGGCGTGGATGGAAGAGCGTCACTTCTCGGGCTGGCAGCTACAGCTGGGCGCCCGGGTCGAGCGCGTCGAGGTGGGCGCGGATCGGCTGACTTTGCCGCTCGAAGGGCAGGAGGGCATGCTCGCCGTGTATCAGGTGGAGCAGGTATTCGAGCCGTTCAGCCTCTCGGCCGGCGCGGTCTGGGACTTCACCCCCGGCTACAACCTGGGCCTGTCACTGACTCGCGCGCAACGGGCCCCGTCGGCGGCGGAGCTCTACTCGTTTGGCCCCCACATCGGGACCAGTACCTATGAAGTGGGCGCGCTGTATGAGCGCCACGATGAGGCGGGCGAGCAATTTCATTTTGAGCTCAGCCCGGCCGCGGTCGAGCTGGAGAGCTCCAACAACATTGACCTGACCCTGCGTAAGTTCGAGGGCAATATCGGCTTTACTCTGAATGCGTTCTACAACCAGATGGATGATTTCTACTACCTGGCCAATACGGGCCTGACAGCCGAGGACGACCATGCCCACGATCATGGCGACGAGCCTGTCGGGGAAGAAACGCATGCCGATGAAGCGCCGGCGACCCATGAAGAGCCGGCCGGCCTGCCGGTGTATCAGTACCAGGCCCGGGATGCCCGGCTCTACGGTCTGGAAGGTGAATGGGTCTGGCAGGTGAGTCAGCCGTTCAAGCTGACACTGTTCAGCGACTACACCCGGGCCGAGCTGCGCGAGGGCGGCAACCTGCCGCGCATTCCGCCGCTGCGCCTGGGCGGGCGCCTGGAGTACCAGCTGGGTCACTGGCAGGCCGAGTTCAGCACCAGTCACTATTTCAAGCAGGACAAAGTCGGCGCCACCGAGTCGGAGTCCGAGGGCTACACCCTGGTCGATGCCCAGCTCAGTTATGAACTCGAGGCGGCGGGGCAGGCGCTCACCTTTTATGTTCAGGGCAGTAACCTGACCAATGAAGAAGCGCGCCCGCACACCTCCTTTCTGAAAGACAAGGCCCCGTTGCCGGCGCGCGCGCTGGCGGTCGGGCTGCGCTCGGAGTTTTAAGCAGAAAAGTGAGCCAAGCGGTTCACTATTGATGGGTTAAAAGGCATAGGTCAGGGAAAGGAAGCCTTTGGTCAGGCGCTGTTGATCGACGATGGGACTGTCGACAATGGCGTCGTCCAGTTGCTCCAGCCCCAGGTTGCCGACCAGTTGCCAGCCGGGGGTGAGTTCATAGAAAAAGGAAACGCCCACTTCCCGATTGAGTGCCGATGACAGCGAGTAGGCCGGGCGCCAGTCCGTCTGCGCCGCAACGGGCACACCGAACTCGTAATCCGCCAACGCGCCACTCAACCAGTTCACCCCGATCGAGGGCGACACCCGCCAATTGCCCAACTGAAAGCCCCGGCTGAGAGTCAGGCTGGCGATGTGACCGCCGTGGCGGTTGAGCAGGTCGGTGCGGGCACTGGCCGCCAGGTCGATGCCGGCGGGCAGCTCGCGAATCAACGCCATCCCGCCCATGAAGGTGGTCTCACGGTCTCCCAGGCCCACCAGATACTCGCTGTCTTTTTCCTCATAGGCGCTCAGACGCAGATCCCCCTGCAGGGCCAGGCGCCAGTCGTCACTGCCGAAGAGGTTGTAGCGGATGCGAGGGCCGGTCCATTGCAGGCGCTCGCCGATATAGACCAGCGCCGGTATCGCCTGAAGGGGGCGGGCATCGCTGCCGCGATACGGTGAGGTCTGGCCAATCACGCCCAGCCCGACGCCCCATTGACCCAGCTGGCCCAGAGGCCGGCTCAGGCTCAGGGTCTGCTCAAGGCTTTCGTCTTCGGCCAGGCGAACGCGGGCGCGCTCGAAACTGGGCGGCCCCTTGGGCCGGTACTGATTGGACAGGGCGATGGGCTCGCGCGGAATGCCGATGAAATTGCGATCGAGCAGGCCATTGTCGTTCTCGTCCCAGTACACCAGCAGGGCATAGTCACCCGCCGGTAGATCGCCAATCCGATACTCTCCCTGCTCGGCGTCGATGCGGAAGACCTCGCGCCGGTCGGGTTCCCGGAAGCCGCCGAAGCGGTCTGCATTGCCGTAAACCTGTGCTACCAGAGTGCCCTCGGAAGGCGGATTGTCGAGGCGGAAGACCAGTTCGGCGCTCCATGCCAGCGAGGGGAGGGTCAGTAGCAGGGATACAAGGGCCGTTCTCCATAAGCGGGTCGGGGTCATCGGGTCGGGCTCCTGTGAGTGAGGCGGCGGTATTGGGTCAGAGATACGTTGATCGGGCGGCCTGGAGTTCACGCCCGGGTTCTGATTTTGGCAGTTTGCCTGGCCGCTATAGAACAACGCCATGATAATACTCGAGGCTACATATACCATGCTGTTATATAGGTAGAGCCAATAACTATTTTCCACCGGCATCGGCTTTGGGTATGCTCGCGAGCCTGAACAACCGGTTTTTCTGGATTATAACGTATGGAATGGCAAGGCCTCCTGTCTCTGCTGCTGACGCTCGGCGCCCTGGGCACACTGATTTTTACCCGCATCGGACCGCACCTGGTCATGACCGGAGTGCTGATTGTGCTGCTGGTCAGCGGCGTGCTCACCGCCGGGGAGGCCTTTGCCGGCTTTGGCAACAGTGGCCTGATCACCGTGGCCGCCATGTTTGTGGTCGCCTCGGGCATTCACGCCTCGGGCGGTATCGAGCTGATCGTGCACTATGTTCTGGGCAAACCCAAAGGCACCCGTGGGGCGCAACTGCGGATCAGCCTGCCGGTGGCGCTGTTCAGTGGTGTGCTGAATAACACTCCGGTCGTGGCCACCATGATTCCGGCGGTGCGCGCCTGGGCCAAGCGCATTGACGTGCCCGTCTCCAAGCTGATGATTCCGCTCAGTTACGCCGCCATCCTCGGCGGTACCCTGACCATGGTGGGCACCAGCACCAATCTGGTGGTCAATGGTCAGTATCAGGCCATGACCGGCGAGCCCGGCTTCTCCCTGTTCTCGATTACCGCCGTGGCACTGCCCGTCGCCGTGGTGGGCCTGGTGTTTATCCTGGTGTTTTTCCCGCGCTGGCTGCCCGGCCGACGGGAGAAGGAAATATTTGGCAACCTGCGCGAGTTCACCCTCGAGGTGGCGGTTGCCGCCGGTGGCCCGCTGGTGGGCAAAACCGTCGAGCAGGCGGGCCTGCGTAATCTCAAGCGGATCTACCTGGTGGAAATTGAACGCGCCGGTGCCATTGTGCCGGCGGTCGGCTCGGAAGAGCCCCTGCAGGCCGGCGACCGGTTGGTGTTCGCCGGTGATACCGAGGCGATTTCCGATCTGCTGCGCATCAAAGGCATTATCGCCTCCACCAACGGCAGCGAGCCCACCCTGGCCAAAGAGCACAGCGAGCGCCGCCTGGTGGAGGCCGTGATCTCCCCTCACAGTAACTGCATCAACCAGACCATTCGTGACTCCCAGTTCCGCGAGCGCTACGGCGCGGTAGTGCTGGCGGTGGCCCGCCACGGTGATCGGGTCCCGGGGAACCTGGGAACGATCAAACTCAAGCCGGGCGATACGCTGTTGCTCGAAGCCCGCCCGGCGTTTGTCAGCCGCCAGCAGTACAACAAGGACTTTCTCCTGGTCAACGACCTGCACACCGAGGCGCCCCGCCATCAGCGCGCCTACCTGGCCTGGGGGATTCTGATGCTGGTGGTGCTCAGTGCGGCCACCGGATTGCTGCCCATGCTGCATGCCGGCTTGCTAGGGGCGGCGGCCATGTTGCTGACCGGCTGCTGCTCCGCGCCCCAGGCCCAGAAGAGTCTGGACCCGACAGTGTTGCTGACCATTGCTTCGTCTTTTGCTCTGGGCGCCGCCCTGGAAAAAACCGGCGTCGCCCGCCTGCTCGGCGAGACCGCCATTGATCTGAGTGCGGGGCATCCACTGCTGATCCTGATTCTGATCTACATCAGCGTGTCGATTCTCACCGAGTGCATCACCAACAATGCCGCCGCGATCATCATGCTGCCGGTGGTGCTGGAAATCACCCAGAAGGCCAGTCTCAATCCGGAACCCTATATCTTTGCAGTGATGATTGCCGCCTCGGCCAGCTTCGCCACCCCTCTGGGCTACCAGACCAACCTCATGGTCTACGGCCCCGGCGGCTACCGCTTTACCGATTTTCTCAAGGTGGGGGTGCCTATGAACCTGCTGGTGGGGGTGACCACGGTGACGGTGCTGGCGCTGGGTTGGCCGCTGGTGCGCTAAGCGCCTCTTCTGAACCGTTAATGCCTTCAAAAAAGGGGCAGCGCTGAAAGCGACTGCCCCAAGTCAATCATGATGATTGAAATCTTACTCGTTGGCCGGCTTGCCGATGGTTGCCAGAATGCCACCGTCGACATAGACCACCTGTCCGGTCACAAAGTCGCTCGCCTTGGATGACAGGAATACGGCCGCGCCCTGCAGGTCGTCCGGGTCGCCCCACTTGCCCGCCGGTGTGCGGCTGATGATGAATTCGTTCAGCGGGTTGCCTTCCACGCGAATCGGTTCGGTCTGCGCGGTGGCAAAATAGCCCGGGCCGATGCCGTTGACCTGTACGTTGTGGCGGGCCCACTCGGTGGCCATGTTGCGGGTGAGCATTTTCAGTCCGCCCTTGGCAGCGGCGTAGGCGCCGACCGAGTCGCGGCCCAGCTCGCTCATCATCGAGCAGATGTTGATGATCTTGCCCTGCTTGCGTTCGACCATCTTGCGCGCCACCGGGCGGGTCATGGTGAAAACGCCCACCAGGTTGGTGTCGATGACCTGCTTGAACTCATCCACCGGCATTTCCAGCATGGGGACGCGTTTGATAATGCCGGCGTTGTTGACCAGAATATCGATCGGGCCCACTTCTTTTTCAATTTTGTCGACGGCGGCGATCACCTGATCTTCATCGGTGACGTCAAACTTGTAGCCGTGCGCCTTGTAGCCGGCCGCTTCGTACTCGGCTACGGCCTTGTCGATTTTCTCCTGCGAGGAGTGACCGTTGACCACGATGGTGGCGCCGGCGCTGCCCAGGCCCTTGGCCATGGCCATGCCCAGGCCGTGAGTGGCGCCGGTGACCAGTGCGACCTTGCCGGTCAGATCAAACAGAGGATGTGTCATAGAGAACTCCTTACTTCAGTTCGTGTGGCTGGTGAAAGTCCATGTCGGTGTAGTCGAGATTTTCACCGGCCATGCCCCAGATGAAGGTGTAGTTGGCAGTGCCCACACCGGAGTGCATGGACCAGGGTGGAGACAGGGCCGCCTGTTCATTGTGGATCCACAGGTGACGGGTATCGTCTTTCGGGCCCATGAAATGACAGATGGCCTGGTCGTCCGGCAGGTTGAAATAGAAGTAGGCTTCCATTCTCCGGGTGTGGGTGTGGACCGGCATGGTGTTCCAGATGCTGCCCGGCTGCAGTTCGGTCATGCCCATCTGCAGTTGGCAGGTCTCGATGATGCCATTGATCAGTAGCTGATTGACCCGACGCTCATTACAGGTGTCCGAAGAGCCGAGTTCCAGTACATTGGCTTCGCTCATGCCGACTTTTTTGTTCGGATACGAGTGATGCGCCGGAGCCGAGTTCATATAGAACTTGGCCGGGTTCTTGGCGTCCACGCTGCGAAAGCTCACTTCTTTGGCGCCGCGCCCGATGTACAGGGCGCTCTTGGTCTCGAGTTCGTAATCGGTGCCGTCGACGGTGATCACTCCATCGCCGCCGATATTGATCGCGCCCAGTTCGCGCCGGTCGAGAAAGTGCTCGGCTTTCTGCTGGTCGACGGGCTCCAGCGTCAGGGTTTTGTTCACCGGTTTGGCGCCACCGACCATCATGCGGTCGTAATGGGTGTACACAAACCCGATATGATCGTCTTCAAAGATCTTTTCGATCAGGAAGTGTTTGCGCAGTTTTTCGGTGTCGTAGTGCCTGTAGTCGTCGATATGGACCGCAAAGCGTTCTTCGATCGATTTCATTGGTTACCTCATTCGCCCTTGAGTAATTTGTGCATTTCGATCCCGGCCAGGATAAAGGGGCCTGTGCCTTTGGGGTCGTTTTCGTAAACCGGCTCGCTCATGTAGTAATGGTAACTGCCATCGCGCCCGAAGCCCAGACCCGCCACCAGGCAGATGTTGGTCAGGCTGACCGAGTCGTCGGTGTGCACCAGCATGAATTCGTTGATCAGCCCGTCGTAGGCCTTCTGCGCCACCTCGCGGTAGCTCTCGTCCAGGTAGCCCTCATTCAGGGCCTTGGCATAAAAGTAAGTGAACATGGAGGAGGCGCTGGACTCGCGGTAATTGCCGATGGCGTCCGGGCGATCCATGATCTGCCACCAGGTGCCGGTTTCCGGGTCCTGGTAGTTCTTAAGGTCAGCGGCGATTTCCTCGATCATGTCGATCAGGGGTTTGCGCAGTTCGGTTTCTTCCTCGGGAATGAAGTCCAGTACGTCCACCACGGCCATGGCCAGCCAGCCAAAGCCACGGCCCCAGAAGTGCTCGGACAGGCCGGTTTCGGGGTCGGCCCAGTCCTGCTGCTTCTTTTCATCCCAGGCGTGATAGTAGAGGCCGGTTTCCGGGTCGCGCAGTTGCTCGCGGGTCACCTCGAACTCCTTGACCACCTCTTCCCAGCTGTGCTGTTGCTGCTCGCCCTCTTCGAACAGTAGCGCGTAATGGGCCAGGTAAGGCATGGCCATGTAGACGCCGTCCAGCCAGAGCTGCCAGGGGTAGCGCTTCTTGTGCCAGAAGGCACCGTCACTGGTACGCGGATGCTTTTCCAGGTGCTCGCGCAGTGTCTCGGCGGCCGTTTTGTAACGCTCCTCTTTGGTGTCTTCCCAGAGGCGCAGTACGCCCACACCGGGTTTAACGTTATCGACGCTGAAGTTGCTCATCTTGTAGCGGGCGATGTCGCCGTCCTCGCCAATGAAGCTGCCGGTGACTTTGGGCAGCACCTGCGCGTAGCGATCGGCGGGCGCGACTTCGTTCAGTTCGTCGTAGGCCATGGGCAGCAGGCCAATGATGTCGTATTCGAACTTGGGCGGCCGCTCCCGGTTGGTGTCCCAGCCATCGACATGGTAGAGCAGGGTTTTGCGGTCCAGTTCCGAGTCGGCCAGACGCTTGCTCCAGTCCAGCGCGTCTTCGGCGCTGACAGGGAGGTCCTTCTGCGCCAGGCTGTGCGCGGTTTCCAGACGCTCGCGCGGCGCCAGCGTCAGGTTCTCCGCCTCGGTTTCCAGATACTCAATAAACGCTTCTTTGGTGGTGATGCCGTTGGGCTCTCCGTCCCAGGCGGCGAGGAAGTAGTAGTCCACGTCTTCACCGGCCGAGTCGAGTACGGTCACGTAGTTGTGCTCGTCTTCGGTCTGCTCTTCGCGGTCGGATTTGCGAAACAGCAGGGCCATACCCAGCAGGTCGTCTTCGCCACTCAGGCTCTGCTTGCCCCAGCTGGCGACATAAGTATAAGCCTTGCCGGTAATATCCACTTCACCTTCAATGAATTCGGTCCCCGGGTGTTTCACGAGGCCGGTGGTCAGATTCTCCAGTGGTTCGCTCAGTTGCAGGTCAACGTGCACCAGGCGGCTGCCGCCGGTCATGGACAGCTGCGCGGTCAGGTCCAGGGTCTGGTCGTTGACCTCCCAGTCCTTATAGGTAATGCCGAGTGCGGAATACAGGTCGCCATCGTCCAGCACTCTGGCTTCCCAGCCGTCGAGGTCCGATACCCGGATGACTTTCTCACCGTCCCAGTAGCCGTAGCCACCGACACCCAGCGCATCGCCGACCTTGAGGATGTCCATGCCCCAGTCGGCCATTTCGTGATAGGAATCGTAGCCGTCCAGGCCGACGTCCTGGAGGACCATGTCTTCGGTTTTCTTGCCGAAAATATCGAAACCGTTGCGCCAGTCCAGATAGATGCGGTAGCCGACCTTGTCCGATTCGATGCCGGGGCCTTCGTAGCGGATATAATAGGAGTGGTCGGAGTGCTCATCGGGGGGCGTGAGGATCTCGACATTTTCAAATTCACCGCCGACGTACTCATACTTCCCTTCGCGGTTTTCGTCGGAGTGAGGCTGCCATTCGCCTCCGGTCTTGTGGGCAATCTCGGCCTGAGTGCGCTTCTCGCTGGTCGGCGCGTCGCTGGCGAGGTCGCGATCAATGATCAACTGCACATCGCCGCCGGCCGGCAGGTCGAGCAGCGTGAAGAGGCCATCTTCTTTCCCGTCACCGTCCCGGTCAATCAACTGGGTGGCGACGGGAGCTCCGTTCACCGTTGCTCCGAGGTTGCTGTTGACCGCCGTTTTCTGATCCAGGCCCAGGTCATAAAAGCTGATGTAATAGGGCTGATCCTGACGCGCGTGGTCTGAGGGGTTGGATAGGGCCACGTCGGCGAGAGGCGCCTGGGCGCGAGCGGTCTGGTTCGATTGTGGGTCTGGTTTCTGGTTCGCAGTTTCGGGGGTACTTTCTTGCCCGCAGGCCGCCAGTGTGGCCAGGGCTGCGATGGCAGCACCGGGGAGCAGTCGGTTTTTTAGCATAGCACTCACCTTTTAGGTCTCTGTTGATATTCTCTATTATATTGGGGCCGGGTCGCCGCGGCAGAAACGCGGAATTACTATAATCGGGTCTTGGCGAGATATAAGCCTGGTCCTGACCCCTGGAGCATGATGGTTTGGGGGAGGTCGCTAATGCACCGGGCACGACCTCACCCGCCAGCGACGTGGGTCGCTGGCGGGGTGTTGGTCAGCTTGGTTGATACTGCCTGAGCCAGAGACTGGCTCTTTGGCAGTGGTGTGGTGTCGGTGCGCCCCTGAACCGAGTCGTCTGACTATGTCTGCCAGATCGCTCGGCCAGGGTTCACGCCTTGCCACTGGAGTTGCGGTCTCTCTCACCTCTCTCCACTTCTCTCCCTCTTGCCTCTTTACTTTGTCGCACAGAGGTCGGGCAACCGGATTTGTAGTTTGTGTGTTGCCCGGTACCGCCAGACACTGTCGATCGATCACGCCCATTCCGTTTTTCCACTGCCCTGTGTTGCGGGTCAATGGCGGATTGACTGGGCGCACAACTGCCAGTGCCTTGGTGCAGTGAATTCATTCTGGTCCCGCTTACGGATAAAATCAAGTTTTCCGCACAAATTTTTTACGCCTTTTTGTAATTTATTAGTTTAATCCTTTCGGTATTTGGTGTGTAACCGGTTCCACGTAATTATTTATATGTCTGTAACCGTTTACATTTTGCGTCAATCTCGGAAAATACCGGTTTTACGCGCCAAGCAGGCCGTCTGAGCGAAACTTTTTTGAGGGTGATCCTCCTCCTACGCCATCAGGCTTGACAGCGTTGTCAGAGCAGCAGAGGGGTGGATTGCGGGGAGGTGACAACGCTGTCAACCGCGGTTTTGTGCAAATAAGCCGAAGTGTTGTCCCGCGTCCGACCTTGCCCGCAGTTGCGACCGGCACAGCGATGGTGCTAAATTTGATCCCGGTATTGACCGAATACCATTGCCGATTTTTCAGGCGCCGCAAGGCGCCTGTTTTTTTCCGGCCCCACGGTGACTCTACCCGTGTCTTTTACTTCTCGTCGTTGCCCGGGCAGGGCGGGCGAGACTCCAATCTTGGGTGTATTTATTTTGGCGAACATCATTCATCTGCACGAACGTGACAACGTCGGCGTGTGCAAGGCGGGTCTGCCTGCCAACACGGCTCTGATCGAACCGGCGCTGACGCTGATCGATGACATCCCGGCCATGCATAAAGTGGCGCTGGTGGACATTCCGCAAGGCCAGCCCATCTATAAGTACGGCCAGACCATCGGTTTTGCCGCTCAGGCGATTCGCGCGGGCGAGCACGTCCACAGTCACAACTGTGTCATGGGCGAGTCGGAAAAGGATTACGGTTTCTGCCGCCATGCCCGTCCCACCGAGTTTGTCCCCGAGGCCGAGCGCGCCACATTCGAGGGGTTTCGCCGTGCCAATGGCAAGGTGGGCACCCGCAACTATATTGGTATCCTCACCACCGTGAACTGTTCGGCGACCGTGGCCAAAGCCATTGCCCAGCATTTCACCTTTTCCGGTGAGTTGGATGATTACCCGCAAATTGATGGCGTGGTGGCGTTCACCCACGAGACCGGCTGTGGCATGCGCTCCGATGGCGAGGGGTACGAAACCCTGCGCCGGACCTTCGACGGCTATGCCCGGCATCCCAACTTCGGCGGCATCCTGATGGTGGGCCTGGGCTGTGAAACCATGCAGGTTCGGCGCGTGATGGAAGAGAGTGGCCTGGGCGATACTGATACCTTCCAGGCCTACACTATTCAGGAAGTGGGCGGCACTCGGCGCTCGATTGAAAAGGGTATTGAGGCGTTGCGCGCCATGTTGCCCAACGTCAACAGCCATCACCGCGAAACCGTGCCGGCCAGCGAGCTGACGCTCGCGGTTCAGTGCGGCGGCTCCGACGGCTTTTCCGGTATTACCGCCAACCCGGCACTGGGGGCCGCGGGCGATATTCTGATTCGCCACGGTGGCACCGTCATTTATTCGGAGACTCCCGAGATATTCGGTGCCGAGCACCTCTTGACCCAGCGTTCGAAAACACCGGAAATCGCCCAGAAGTTGCTTGATCGTATCGACTGGTGGCAGGATTACACCGCTCGCAATGATTTTGAGCTGGACAATAACCCCTCGCCGGGTAACAAGGCCGGCGGGCTGACGACCATCATGGAGAAGTCTCTGGGCGCCCAGGCCAAGAGCGGCTCCACCGAGATGGTAGATGTCTGCCTGTACGGTGAGGAGGTGAAAACCAAGGGCCTGGTGTTTATGGACAGCCCCGGGTTTGACCCGGTGTCGGTCACCGGGCAGGTCGCTTCCGGTGCCAACGTGGTATGCTTTACCACGGGGCGCGGTTCGGCTTTTGGCTTCAAACCCGCGCCCAGCCTGAAGTTGGCCAGCAGCACGGACCTGTACCAGCGGATGCAGGAAGACATTGATATTAACTGCGGTGGCATCCTGGATGGCGAGTATACGCTGCAGGAGTGTGCCGAGGATATTTTCCGGCAGGTGCTCGCCGCCGCCTCGGGGGAGCAGACCAAGAGCGAAATGCTCGGGTACGGCGATAATGAATTCAACCCCTGGAAAATCGGCGCGGTCGTCTAACCGCCGCGCCAGAACAGAAAAACGAACCAGTATAGAAAAAACGGACCAGCCAGTGGCCGTGGTGTGGGGAGGTGAGAGACCCCATGCCCGATTGCGCTCGACGCACCCCGGCTGACTCTGAAAAACAAAAAACGAGGCCCCGAACCCTTCGGGCGCTGCGTCTGTTAGGACATCGTTCCGCCAAAAAGCCCCAAAATGCTGGAAAAACGGCTATGGTTAATGATGTCCATCACTTGAGGGAGACGTTTTATGAAAGTTGCGATACCCAAAGAGCGTCGCGAGCACGAGCGACGTGTGGCCGCGACCCCCGATACGGTCAAAAAGTTGATCGCTCTGGGCGCTGAGGTCGCCGTCGAAACCGGCGCCGGCCTGTCCAGTCGCATTACCGATGAAGCCTATGAGGCGGCCGGGGCGACGCTGGTCAGCGATCTGGGCGAACTGCTCGGCGACGCCGATATTGTCTTCAAGGTCCAGCGCCCCCTGCTGGGCGATAATGGTCAGCCGGATGAGCTCGCCCCCATGAAAAAGGGCGCCCTGCTTATTGCCGGCCTCTCTCCTTACTCCGATCCCGATGCCATCAAACGTTACGCCGAAGCCGGCGTGACGGCGATTGCCATGGAACTGGTGCCGCGTATCACCCGCGCCCAGAGCATGGATATCCTCAGTTCCCAGAGTAACCTGGCCGGCTACCGCGCGGTGCTTGAAGCCGCCTATGTGTACGATCGCGCCATGCCCATGATGATGACCGCCGCCGGTACTATCGCCCCGGCCCGGGTGTTGGTGCTGGGTGCCGGGGTAGCGGGCCTGCAGGCCATTGCCACCGCCAAGCGCCTGGGCGCCATTGTCTCGGCCACGGATGTCCGGCCTGTGGCCAAAGAGCAGGTGGAGAGCCTGGGCGGCAAATTTGTCATGGTGGAAAGCGACGAGACCGAGGGCGCTGAAACCAGCGGCGGCTACGCCAAGGAGATGAGCGAAGACTACAAGCGCCGGCAGGCGGAGCTGGTGGCCGAGACCCTGAAGAAGCAGGATATTGCCATCTGCACCGCGCTGATTCCCGGGCGCAAGGCCCCCACTCTGATCAACGACGAGATGGTGCACAGCATGCGTCCCGGCTCGGTGATCGTCGATCTGGCGGCGGAGCAGGGCGGTAACTGCACCCTGTCCAAACCCGGCGAAGTGGTGGAAGTGAACGGAGTGTCCATCATCGGGCACTTCAATATCCCCAGCCGTCTGTCGGCGGATGCCAGTTCGCTGTTCGCCAAGAACCTGCTCAACTATCTGACTCCTCTGGTGGATGCCGAGAGCCAGTCGCTCAAGGTCGACTGGGAGGATGAAATCGTCGCCGCCAGTGTGCTCACGCGCGACGGTCAGGTTGTGCACTCCGCATTCCGCGAACAGTAAAGGGGGTTACCATGGAAGCCAATTTCATCCAGCAGTTGTCTATTTTTGTTCTCGCCATATTTGTCGGTTACTACGTTGTCTGGAGTGTCACCCCGGCACTGCACACGCCGTTGATGGCGGTTACCAACGCCATTTCCAGCGTGATTATTGTGGGCGCGCTGATTGCCGCCGGGCCCGAGAGCATGACCCTGTCCAAAGCGCTCGGGTTTGTCGCCATGACTCTGGCGGCCATCAATATATTCGGTGGCTTCACGGTCACTCACCGCATGCTCGCCATGTATAAAAAGAAGAAGTAACCGGGGGAACTTATGACTGAACTACACGCTAATCTGACATCGCTCGCCTACCTGGTCGCCGCCGTCCTGTTCATCATGGCGCTGCGGGGGCTTTCTTCGCCGGAAACCTCCCGGCCCGGTAACTACTTCGGCATGCTTGGTATGCTGATCGCCGTGGTGACCACGGTCTTCAGCCCGGAGGTACAGTCCTACCAGTGGATTGTGGCGGCCCTGGTCATCGGTGCCGTCATCGGTATCACCATCGCCAGGCGCATCGCCATGACCGCCATGCCGCAACTGGTCGCCGCCTTCCACAGCCTGGTGGGTATGGCCGCCGTGCTGGTGGCCGGCGCCGCCTTTACCAACCCGGAAGCCTTTGGTCTGGTGGCTGCCGCCGGCGATATCTACGTGGCCAGCCGCATTGAAATGGGGCTGGGTGTGGTGATCGGTGCGATCACTTTTTCCGGTTCGATCATCGCGTTTACCAAATTGCAGGGGCTGGTCTCCGGCGCGCCGGTGTCCTTCGGCGGTCAGCACTATCTGAACGCCCTGTTCGGGCTGGCGATTCTGGCGCTGCTGGTGTACTTCTGCATTGATCAGCAGCCCTGGATCTTCTGGACCATGACGGCACTGGCGTTTGTGATCGGGGTGCTGATCATCATCCCGATTGGTGGCGCCGACATGCCGGTGGTGGTGTCCATGCTGAACTCCTACTCTGGTTGGGCGGCGGCCGGCATCGGCTTTACGCTCAAGAACGACGCGCTGATCGTGACCGGTGCGCTGGTCGGTTCCTCCGGTGCCATCCTCTCCTACATTATGTGCAAGGGGATGAACCGCTCCTTCTTCAATGTGATCCTCGGTGGCTTCGGGGGTGACAGTGATGCCGGTGGTCCGGCGGGCGCCCCGGACGACCGTCCGGTCAAGCGGGGCAGCGCGGAAGATGCCGCCTTCATCATGAAAAATGCCGGCTCAGTGATCATCGTGCCGGGCTATGGCATGGCCGTGGCCCAGGCTCAGCACGCCCTGCGCGAAATGTGTGATGAGCTCAAGCAGGCCGGCGTCACCGTCAAGTACGCCATCCACCCGGTGGCGGGCCGGATGCCCGGGCACATGAACGTGCTGCTGGCCGAAGCCAACGTGCCCTATGATGAGGTGTTTGAGCTGGAAGACATCAACAGTGAATTCCAGACCACCGATGTGGCCTTTGTGATCGGCGCCAACGATGTGACCAACCCCTCGGCCAAAACCGATCCGACCAGTCCCATCTACGGCATGCCAATTCTGGATGTGGAAAAAGCCAAGACGGTTCTGTTCGTCAAGCGCAGCATGGCCTCGGGTTATGCCGGGGTGCAGAACGAAGTGTTCTACCGCGACAACACCATGATGTTGTTCGGTGATGCCAAGAAAATGGTGGAAACCATCATGCGCAACCTGGATTGACCGAGCGGTTGAGTTGAGTCCGGTCGTCCAGCGCGCAGACACAGGACGGTCTCCGTGTTGAGAGAGCGGGGAGCGCCCTGTATTATGGTCTATACGACAATAAGTGAGAGCCTGATTATGCAAATATCCATGCTGTTTACCCACGGCCGCTCAAGGCTGTTCACCTTGCCTCGCTCAGGGCTGCTGGCCGGCGGTTTCCTCTCGGTACTGCTGTTGGCCGGATGCGATGCAGTGGACGAGGTGGTGAAAAAAGACGTGATTCACATGAAAATGGGCCATGACCTGGACCAGAGCACGCCCGTGCACAAGGCCATGGTTCACATGTCGGAGCGACTGGATGAACTGTCCGATGGCACGGTCGAGCTGCAGGTGTATTCCAACGGCCAACTGGGGTCCGAACGGGAGCTGATCGAGTTGCTGCAGATTGGCAGTCTGGCCATGACCAAAGTCTCGGCCAGCCCCATGGAAAGCTTTGTGCCGAGTATGAAAATCTTCAGTATCCCCTACGTGTTCCGCAGTCATGACCACTTCTGGGAGTTCCTCGAAAGCGACAAAGGCGTTGAGATGCTGCAGGCGGGCGAGTCGGTGGGGCTTCGCGGGCTGGGCTATTACGACGCCGGCAGCCGCAGCTTTTATACCGTCGATACGCCGATCAATAAACCCGAGGACCTGTCCGGCCTGAAGATCCGGGTGCAGGAAAGCCAGACGTCCATGCAGATGGTGCGTGCAATGGGCGGTTCGCCCACGCCGGTGTCCTGGGGTGAACTCTACACCGCGCTGTCTCAGGGCGTGGTGGACGGAGCGGAAAACAATCCTCCCAGTTTCTTTATTTCCAAGCACTATGAGGTGAGTAATTACTACACCATCAACGAGCACACCTATGTGCCCGACGTGGTGCTGATCAGCGCCTATGTCTGGAACAGACTCGATGAGCAGCAGCAGGACTGGCTGCAGCAGGCGATGGACGAGTCGGTCAAGTACCAGAAAAAACTCTGGGCCGAGGCGACCGAACATGCGCTCGAGGAAGTCCAGAAAGCCGGCGTGGAGGTCATCTATCCGGATAAAGAGCCGTTTATGGAGCGGGTTGAACCCATGCATGAATCGTATCGGGATGATCCGGTGTATGACCTCTTGCAAGACATTAAAAGCATGTAGCCCGGGAGAGAAATGATGAAAACCGTAATGAAAACAATCGACCAGGTGTTGGGCTGGGTGTTGATGGTCCTGATGGCCGTGATGGTCCTCGATGTGACCTGGCAGGTGATTACCCGCTTTGTCCTGTCCGCGCCCAGCTCCTTGACCGAAGAGATTGCCCGCTTTCTGCTGGTGTGGATTGGTCTGCTGGGGGCGGCCTATGCCTTCCGCGTCAGAGCTCACCTGGGGCTGGACCTGCTGACCGAAGCTCTGCCGCCCAAGGCGAAGTGGCGCACCGAAGTAGCCGTCAACGTGATCTGCTTTGCGTTTGCCGCTGTGGTCATGGTGTTTGGTGGCTCCAAGCTGGTGGCTCTGACACTGGATCTGCAGCAGCTGTCGCCGGCCCTGCAGGTCCCCATGGGGTATATCTATACCGTGATTCCGCTCAGTGGCATTCTGATCTGCCTGTTCGCTGTCGATCATATTCTGCAGGGAAAGATGCCCGAGCATGACGATGATCTGCCTGTCGCGTAATCAACCGGCTCCGGGTTAAAACTATAAAGAGGCACATTTATGGAAATTTCAATTCTGGTGCTGGTACTCAGCTTTGTGATTCTGCTGGCACTCAACGTCCCCATTGCGATCAGCATTGGTGTTTCGACACTGCTGACCATGCTGTTCACCATCGATTTCGAACCCGCTATGATGACCGTGGCACAGCGCATGGCCGGGGGGATCAACAGCTTTGCGCTGCTCGCCATTCCGTTTTTCATACTCTCGGGGATCCTGATGGGGCGGGGCGGTATCGCCCATCGACTGATTGAGTTTGCCAAGGTGTTTTTCGGCATGCTGCCCGGCGGCCTGGCATTTGTGAACGTCATCAGTTGTACCCTCTTCGGTGCCATCTCCGGTTCGGCCGTGGCCGCCACCTCGGCAGTGGGTGGCTTTATGGTGCCCGCTATGACCAAAGAAGGTTATGACCGCGGTTTCAGTGCCGCGGTGACGGTCACCGCTTCTACCAGTGGCCTGTTGATTCCGCCCAGCAACGTGCTGATTGTTTACTCACTGGCCAGTGGTGGTGTCTCCATTGCAGCGCTGTTCATCGCCGGCTATATACCCGGACTGTTGTTGATGCTCGGTCTGATGGTGGTGTGCGGTATCTGGGCCAAAATCAAAGGCTACCCGGTGGGCGATCGCATTCCTCTGCGTGAGAGTATCAGAAAGACCATCGACGCCATTCCGAGCTTATTGCTGATCATTATTGTGATCGGCGGCATTGTGGCAGGCTACTTTACCGCCACCGAGGCCAGTGTGATCGCGGTGCTCTATTCGCTCATTCTGTCGGTGCTGTTCTACCGGGAAGTGAAAGTCAAAGAGCTTCCCAGCATTCTGATCAAATCGGTCGAAACCACCGCCATCGTCATGCTCTTGATCGGCACCTCTTCGGCCATGTCCTGGGTCATGTCCTACGAGAATATTCCGCAGGCCATCAGTAGTGCTCTGATCGCGCTCAGTGACAATCCCTATGTGATCCTGCTTACCATCAACTTCATTCTGTTGGTTGTGGGGATCTTCATGGACATGACACCGGCGGTGCTGATCTTCACCCCGATCTTTTTACCGGTGGTGACCGAGTTGGGTATGTCACCCCTGCACTTCGGCATCATGATCGTTCTGAACCTGTGTATCGGCTTGTGTACGCCGCCGGTGGGGAGTGTGCTCTTTGTGGGCTGCGGCATTGCCAAGACCACCATCGCCAAAATATTCAAACCGCTGTTGCCCATGTACGCGGCCATGTTTGTCGTGCTGATGCTGGTCACTTTCGTGCCTGCCTTCAGTGAGGCGCTGCCGCGGCTGTTTGGGCTGTACGAATAGGAAGGAGGTGGTTGAGAGGCGCCCGAACAGGCGCCTCGGTTTCAACTACTGCTGGACTTCGGCGTCGAACAGGGCCTTGTCAATCACGCCGCCGCGGTGCTGGATGACCACCCGGGCGCAACGGGTCCCGTTTTTGGCGGACTCTTCCGGGGTGGCCCCTTCGAGCCTGGCGGCGAGATAGCCGGCGTTGAAAGTATCGCCGGCACCGGTTGTGTCGACCACGTTGTCCACCTTGGGAACCGGTACCCGGCTCTCGTGGCCATTGATGATCAGGATGGTCTCCTCGGCACCGCGCTTGAGTACCAGCTCGGCGATCTGGGGGTAGCGACGCTTACAGCCATCGACACTGTCGTCACCCCAGAGCAGTTCTTCATCGTCCAGTGTCAGCAGGGCGATGTCGACCTCTTTGAGCAGTGCACTCATGGCTTTTTGTGCCGCTTTTGCATCGCTCCAGAGTCGCGGCCGGTAGTTGCTGTCAAACGCAACGGTGACGCCCTTCTGGCGCAGTTTTGCCAGGCAGCTGAGCAGGTTGGCCCGAGCCTCTTCGGTCATGATCGCGAGGGTGATACCGCTCAGGTACACACAGTCGCACTGCTGCAGCTGCTGATAGAGGCGCACGCTGGCATTGGGGTCGGAGAAGAGTTCGCGCGCGGGCGCTTCGTTGCGCCAGTAGAAAAACTCCCGTTCGCCGTCCGGTGAGTTGCGGATAATGTAGAGCCCCGGGGAGCGACCGGGAAGGCGCTCGATCATGCCGGTACCGATGCCTTCTTCGTTCATGCGCTCAATGATCTGTTCGCTGTAGGGGTCATCCCCGAGCAAGGTGGCGTAATCGGTTTTTAACCCCAGGCGCGCCATATAGACGGAAGTGTTATAAGTGTCGCCGGCGTAAGACAGCGCCTTGATTTCGCGCCTGTCTTCAGGAGACGTGGGGTAGGGCGCGAGCTCTACCATGACTTCGCCAATTGCTGCTATATGTGCCATAAAAAGTTGCCCGTTGGTTGATGGTAAGCGGCCACTGAACAAGGATGAGAGTCAAGGTGCCGAAGTCGGTGTCACAATTATTGTTGTTAATAAAACCGTAGCGGCCGTCAGGAAAATATACCATTGCGTGCCGCTTATTGCCAATATACACGTGGGGTGCGACCTGTCGAAGTGCCTTTTGGGCTGGTAAACTTGAACGTATCAATCTTTGTAGCGATAAAACGATAAAAACAAAAATCTGAAATCAACCTGAGAAAAGAGTGACATTATGAATCGATTAAACAGTGAAACCCTAAAGCAGCTGCCGAGCGATGTGACGCTTCCCGCCTATGATCGCGGTCAGCTCAAGCCCGGCATTGTTCACCTGGGAATCGGCGCCTTTCATCGGGCGCACCAGGCGTTTTATACCGAAGCGGTTCTGAACGAATTTGGTGGGGACTGGGGCATTGTCGGTTGCAGTCTTCGATCGGCCAATGTGCGCGCACAGCTGGAGCCTCAGGATGGTCTCTATACCGTTGTCGAGCGCTCCAGCAACGACGAAAAGTGTCAGGTGATCGGTGCCGTAAAATTTGTGATGGTCGGCCCGGAAGATCCGGCAGCGTTGGTGAAAGTGATGGCCGACCCGGCGATCAAGATCGTCTCCATGACCGTTACCGAGAAAGGCTACTGTCATGATCCGGCTACCGGTAACCTCAATATGGAAAATCCGGATATTCAGCACGATCTCAACAACCTCGATGCTCCGCGCTCGGCGGTTGGCTATCTGGTGGCCGCCCTGAATGCGCGCAGGCAGGCAGGCGTCAACAGCTTTACCGCCATGAGTTGCGATAACCTGCCCGACAACGGCAAGGTGCTGGAAAAGGCCGTGCATCAGTTTGCCGCACAGGTTTCCCCCGAGTTGGCACAATGGATTGCCGACAATACCACCTTCCCCTGCACCATGATTGACCGGATCGTGCCGGCAACCACCGATGAGGATCGCGAGCACCTGGAAAAGCGTCTGGGGTTGCGAGATGAGGGTGTTGTGCTCACCGAGCCCTTTACCCAGTGGGTGATCGAAGACAAGTTTGCGGATGGCCGTCCGGCCTGGGAGAAAGTGGGTGCCCAGCTTGTGGACGATGTGGAAATTTTCGAGAAGATCAAACTGCGCCTGCTCAACGGCGCCCACTCCACACTGGCGTACTCGGGCTATATGGCCGGATTTGATTATGTCAGTGAAGTGATGGCCGAACCGGCCTTCGTCAAGATGGTGGAAACGTTCCACGCCCGGGAAGCCGGAGAAACGGTCACGGCGCCAGAGGGTTTTGATGTTGAGTTTTACAAAGAACAGCTGCGTGACCGCTTCCGCAACAAGGCTCTGAAGCACCGTACCTGGCAGATTGCCATGGACGGCTCGCAGAAGCTGCCCCAGCGACTGTTGCAGACGCTGCGTGAACAGCTCAAGGGTCAGGGTCATATCGATATCATCTGTCTGGGCGTTGCGGCCTGGATCCGGTATGTCTCCGGGGTCGATGAGAAGGGCGAGCCGATTGAGGTGTCCGACCCGCTCGCGGATACACTGCGTCAGGCCTGCGACTCGGCCAAGGGTGATCCCGCCGCCATGGTCAAGGCGGTGGTGGGCATCAAGGATGTGTTTGGTCCGGACCTGATCAAAGAGACCGCGTTTGTCGATACCACAACGCGCTGGCTTGAAGCCTTTTACCAGGACGGCGTTCGGGCCACGGTGCGCAAACACTTCGGCTGAACAGCCATCGTCGTGTCGCCGGGCCCGGCCCGGCGCCAACACCACAAACAATGAGAGAGAATGCCATGTTCCGGGCTCTTGTATTGACGTTCATCGCCGGGCTGCTGACAGTGAGCGGTTGTGGCCAATCGGGGCGGGATGTTCAGGCCGTGGTTGATGCGCGGGAGCGGACCTTCGGGGATGTGAAAGTGTTTGCCACCGTTCAGGCGGCGCTGGATGCGGCGCCGGGCGATGCTTCCGAGCCCTACAGGATCCTGATCCGCGCCGGCGACTACAAGGAAAAGCTGGTCATCGACAAGCCGCATCTGCACCTGATCGGTGAAGGTCAGGACGCCACACGGATTCATTACGACGACTATGCCGGGCGTGATGATGGCCGTGGAGGTAACGTCGGCACCTCCGGCTCCTACACGATCAGAGTGGTTGCCACCGATGTTCAGTTTCACGCCTTGACGGTCGAGAACAGTTTTGATTTTGTCGCCAATGATGCGCTGGACAAAGACGATCCCGCCATGCGTTCCGGCAGTCAGGCCGTTGCCCTGTATCTGGACGAGGGCAGTGATCGGATACTGGCCCGCGACATCCAGCTTCTGGGCCACCAGGACACCCTCTATGTGAAAAGCGAACGGGCCTGGTTTGACAAGGTCCGCGTGGCCGGCAGCGTCGATTTCATTTTTGGGCCGGGCAATGCGCTGTTTACCGACTCGGAGATTGTCACCCGGGCCCGTGGACGAGAACACGAAACCCACGGCTACCTGACGGCGCCCTCGACGGATATTGACTCGGAGTTTGGTTTTACCTTCATCAACTGTGAGCTGACACGGGAAGAGGGCGTGCCCGATAATTCGACCGCCCTGGGGCGACCCTGGCATCCGACAACCACCTTTGCTGACGGGCGCTATGCCGATCCCGATGCGATTGGCAAAGCCGTGTTCATTGATTGCTTTATGGATGCCCATATTAGCGAGCAAGGCTGGGCGCGCATGGGCGGCACGGCAAAAGACGGAGAGGGAAAGACGTGGTTTTATCCCGAAGATTCGCGTTTCTTTGAATACGGCAGCGAAGGGCCGGGTGCCCATGAGCACGATAAGCGTCGGCGTTTGAATGAGGAAGAGGTGGCCCGCTATACGCTGGACAATATTCTCGGGGATTGGCAGCCGGGAGAATGAAAGGTGGGTGGTGGGCGGAGCCCACCCTACAATACGGGTGGCTCCGCCCATCCATTCGTAGGGTGGGCTCCGCCCACCGTTTATTCGTCGGATTCCCGTAGGGTGGGCTCCGCCCACCACCCACCACGCATCGCTTAGGCGATGGTCACATCCTTTGACAGATACACATCCTGAATGGTGTTGAGCAACTCGATGCCATCACCCATGGGGCGCTGGAAGGCCTTGCGTCCGGAGATAAGACCCATGCCGCCCGCGCGCTTGTTGATCACGGCGGTGCGCACGGCCTGAGCCATATCATCGTCACCGGTGGCGGCGCCCCCGGAGTTGATCAGGCCGATGCGTCCCATATAGCAGTTGGCAATCTGGTAGCGAACCAGGTCAATGGGGTGATCGCTGCACAGGTCGCTGTACACTTTGGGGTGGGTCTTGCCCACTTTCACCGCGTTGAAACCGCCGTTGTTCTCGGCCATTTTCTGTTTGATGATATCCGCCTTGATGGTCACGCCCAGGTGATTGGCCTGGCCGGTCAGATCCGCGGCGGTGTGGAAATCATTCTCGCTCCCCTTGAACTCGTTGTTGCGCAGGTAAGTCCACAGAATGGTGGTCATGCCCAGTTCGTGAGCCTGTTCGAAGGCGGCGCTGATTTCCTGGACCTGGCGGCGTGAGCCCTCCGAGCCAAAGTAGATGGTGGCACCCACCGCAATGGCGCCCATGTCATGGGCCTGCTTGACCTGACCGAACAGGGACTGGTCATAGCTGGTCGGGTAAATCAGGGCATCGTTGTGGTTGAGCTTGACCACAAAGGGAATCTTGTGGGCGTACCGCCGGGCGACAGAGCCCAGTGCGCCCAGAGTCGAAGCGACGGCATTACACCCGCCCTCCATCGCCAGCTCGACAATGTTCTTGGGGTCGAAGTAAATCGGGTTGGGCGCAAAGGAGGCGCCGGCGGAATGTTCGATGCCCTGATCGACCGGCAGGATCGACAGGTAGCCGGTTCCCCCTAGACGCCCATGATTCATCAGCGCCTGATAGTTGCGCAGAACCGGAATGGGCCGATCCGTCTGGCTGAAAACGTCACTGACGTAATCCGGGCCCGGCAGGGTCAACTGTTGTTGGGTGATTTTTTCACAGCGATGGGTAAGCAGGCTGTCCGCCTCTTCACCCAGAAGTTTGGTGATATTGTCCATGGTCTTTTGTCTCTCTGTTGGTTGATGGTGTCACTGTTTGTGCCGTCTGCTTTGTTGGCGCTGATGTGACTGTCGGTTCCGTCAGTATCGGGATTGCAGGAAGTGTGTCGGTCGGTGAGCTCTCACCCTCACCGCTGACAACACTTCTCCCGAAGATTCCGGAATCTACAGTTGATCGAACGCCGGCAGTTTTTTGGGCACGACAGATTTTTTTAAGGGTCGGTAATCGGGCAATCCGCCCTGATAGGGTGGGTAGGCTTCGCCCTCGATCAGCGGCGTCAGGTAATCCCGCGCCGCCTGGGTGATATGAAAGCCGTCTTCACTGATGAAGTTTCGGGGCAGGCCCTTTTCCACGTTGGCCACCTCGGCCAGAGGGGCCTTGTCGATATCCCACTGGTAGGGGTTGTCGGAGCGGCGCACAATGACGGGCATCACAGCGTTGTGTCCTTCCACGGCAAAGCGCACCGCGGCCCGGCCCACAGCCTCGGCTTGGTCCACATCGGTCTGTGAGCTGATGTGGCGGGCGGCCCGCTGAAGATAGTCACACACGGCCCAGTGGCATTTGTAGCCGCCGTGCTGTTTGATCATCTCCACCACCGCCGGGGCGACGCCGCCGAGCTGGGCATGGCCAAAGGCATCCACGTTGCCACTGCTGGACAGGAACTCGCCCTCGGCGTCCTTGGCCCCTTCGGAAACGGCAATCATGCAGAAGCCGCGCTCGGCCACGGCCTCGTCCACTTTCTGTAAAAAGCGCTCCTGATTCAGGTGTACTTCGGGAAACAGAATGATATCCGGTCCCAGACCCCGTTCATCCCGTGCCAGACCGGTTGCCGCCGCCACCCAGCCGGCGTGGCGACCCATCACTTCCATCACAAACACCTTGGTAGAGGTGCGTTGCATGGAGGCCACGTCGAAGGAGGCTTCGAGCATGGACACGGCCGCGTACTTGGCCACCGAGCCGAAGCCCGGGCTGCAGTCGGTGATGGGCAGATCATTGTCCATCGTTTTGGGGATGCCGATGCAGGTAATGGGAAAGCCCATTTTCTCCGACAGCTGCGAGACCTTGTTGGCCGTATCCTGGGAGTCGCCGCCGCCGTTGTAAAAAAAGTAACGGATGTCGTGCGCTTTGAACACTTCGATCAGTCGCTCGTACTGCGCCCTGTGTTCGTCCAGGGACTTCAGTTTGTAGCGGCAGGAGCCGAAGGCGCCGGAAGGGGTGTGCAGCAGCGCGGCGAGATCGCTCTCGGATTCGGTGCTGATATCGATGAGCTCTTCGGTCAGTGCGCCGACAATCCCATCGCGCCCGGCGTAAAGGGTACCGATGGTCTCGGGGTGTGCTTTGGCTTCGGCGATCACGCCGGCGGCGGACGCATTGATCACAGCGGTAACACCGCCGGATTGCGCATAAAAGGCGTTGTGTGGCACAAGCGTGTCCTTTGGTTGATGCTTTTTTGCCGCTACCGTCAGATTCCGCCCTTTTCGGGATGGCCGGGATCTGGTGGCGGGTAGCGCTCTCGTCTCTCTCTCGTCTTTCGTTTTTTCTCTGCTCTCACCCAGAGAAGGGTTCTTTTGTATGACAGAACGCCGAACGTCTTTGCGTTTTCTGGGCGTGCTGTCCGAACCTTGTCTTTTCAGTATAGCGCTCAATTCGTTGTTTGAGCGTCCGATTCATTGCCGGGTGTCACTATGTTTTGTGGGAACTGTTTTTTTAGGGGGCGAGGATTTTAGCACAGGCATGGGAGGATACAACAATCATTGGATCGTAAATGCCATAAAAAAGTATGTAACGGTCTTTCAGTCATGAAGCTTTAAGAGGCGAAAAAATGCTGGCCGGTTACATAAATATGATAAGTAGGCGACACCATCAACATTCCTTTTCAATGATGTCGCTTCAATGCTATTCGGCTTCGTCGCTGCCGGCCATGTCCAGTTCTTTCAGTTTTCGGGTGAGGGTGTTGCGGCCCCAGCCGAGCAGGTTGGCGGCGTCGCGTTTGCGCCCGGCCGTATACTTCAGAGCCGTTTCAATAAGGGCGCGCTCAAATGTCGGAACGGCTTCGCTCAACAACTGATGATGGCCGCGTGCCAGTGCCTGGTCGGCCCAGTGGCGCAGCGCTTTTTCCCAGTCGTCGCCGGTCGCGGTTTCTTCCTTGTTGCTCAACAGCTCGGGGGGAAGGTCCTCTACATGCACTTCCCGTCCCGAGGCCATGACGGTGATCCAGCGGCAGGTGTTTTCCAGCTGGCGTACATTGCCGGGCCAGGACAGGGAGCAGAAAAAGTCTTCGGTTTCCGGCAGCAGAACTTTGGTATCCACATCCAGTTCGTTGGCCGCTTTCTGAAGGAAAAACTGTGACAGCTTGGGGATATCCTCACGCCGGTCGGCCAGCTTGGGAATATGAATCCGGATGACGTTCAGTCGGTGAAACAGATCCTCGCGGAAGCGTCCGTCGGTGACCAGTGCTTCGAGGTTTTGGTGGGTAGCGGCGATGATACGTACATCGACTTTCACCGGTGTGTGCCCGCCTACACGGTAGAACTCGCCATCGGCCAGAACACGCAGCAGGCGCGTCTGGGTTTCAGAGGGCATATCACCGATCTCATCCAGAAACAGGGTGCCGCCGTTGGCCTGCTCGAAACGCCCCTGGCGCTGGGCCGCGGCGCCGGTAAAGGCGCCCTTTTCGTGGCCGAACAGCTCGGACTCCATCAGATCTTTGGGGATGGCGGCCATGTTCAGCGCGATGAAGGGTTCATTGCGCCTTGGGCTGTGCCGGTGCAGCGCGTGGGCCACCAACTCTTTACCGGTGCCCGACTGGCCATTGATCAGCACGGTGATATTGGATTGAGCGAGCCGGCCAATGGCCCGGAATACTTCCTGCATTGCCGGTGCCTCGCCGATGATCTCGGTGTTCACCTCCACCGGGACCGCCGCGCCGCTCTCGGTTTTCTGCTCCTCGGCGTGAGCCAGGGCGCGCTGGGTGACCGCGACCGCCTCGTCCACATCAAAGGGCTTGGGCAGGTATTCGAATGCGCCCCCCTGGTAGGCGGCCACCGCGCTGTCCAGATCGGAATGGGCCGTCATGATGATGATCGGCACGTCCGGATGCTGGGCGTGGAGGTCGCTCAGCAGCGCCAGCCCGTCAATGCCCGGCATACGGATGTCGCTGATGATGGCATCGGGCACTTCGCGCTCAAGCTGAGTGACGGCGCTGTCGCCCGAGTCAAAAGAGCGGGCTTCGATACCGGCGCCCACCAGGGCCTTTTCCAGTACCCAGCGGATCGACCGGTCGTCGTCGATGATCCAAACTCGATTAGACTTCTGCATGCTGTGGTTCCATTGGTAGATAGAGCGAGAAACGGGTCTTGCCCGGCTCGCTGTGGCACTCAATCAGCCCCTGATGTTGGTGAATCAGGTGCTGGGATATGGTCAGGCCCAGTCCGGTCCCGTCGGCGCGGCCGGAAATCATGGGATAAAAAATGTTCTTGATGATGTCGTCCGGTATGCCCGGGCCGTTGTCTTCGATGTCGACCCGGCACACCAGCGGGTGATGTCGACGCCCGATGGTGTGACGGCGCTGCACCCGCGTTTTCAGACGCAGGTGCGGGTGTTCGGTCCGGTGCTCCATCATGGCCTGCATGGCATTGCGGGCGATATTCAGCAGTGCCTGGATCAGCTGCTCCTTGTCGGCTTCCAGGTCGGGAATACTGGGGTCGTAATCCCGCTGGATGGCCACGGTGCCGCTGCTCTCGGCCTTGATGATGGTCGATACCCGCTCGAGCACCTCGTGAATGTTCAGCGATTGCAGTTGGGGCAACTGATTGGGACCGAGCATACGGTCCACCAGGTTGCGTAGACGGTCGGCCTCATCAATGATGACGCCGGTGTATTCCTGCAGGTCACTGTCGGGCAGCTCCCGTGCCAGCAGTTGCGCCGCACCCCGAATCCCGCCCAGCGGGTTTTTGATTTCGTGGGCCATGCCCCGCACCAGATTGCGCGTGGTTTCCTGTGAAGAGGTGAGCATCTCCTCGCGGCTGATGCGCAGCAGACGGTCAATCGGTTGGACTTCGATCACCAGGCCCGAATCCTCTCCGAAGGGGGTCACGGTGTAGTCCACGGTGATCTGCCCGCCGGTAAGCAACTGCCACTCGGCGTGGCGCTTGGTGTAGTGGTTGGCTTCCCGGGCGGCCAGCGTCAGTTGCTTGGGCGTTTCCACGGATTCGTAGAAAAACTGGGTGAAGGGTTCGTTCAGGGTCCGCTCGCAGCTGATGGCCAGAAGGGCCTCGGCCGAGGGGTTCATGTGGCGCAGACGCAGGTCCCTGTCCACCAGAATGATGGCCGTGCTGAGGCTGTCCAGAAGTGGCTTATGAATATCCCCTGACGTCACTGAGTGGTGCTCCCGGTCTGATATCGGCGAAAGCCCGTCGCTCGGCGTCATGCGAGGCAGACGGCGGATCTTCGCGATGGTCTGTAGGATGGTCTATGCAAAAAGCAATCCAAGTTGCATAGGGGCAAAAAGCGCCGTTTTTGGGCGTTTCCCGGCAATAGTGTAGGCGAGTCTGAATGGGAGTGCACCAAAATGGTGCCCATGGTGTCAGCGGGCGGACGGGGTGCCTTTATTCAGTGCGCGATCTAGGGTGTTACAGCACACTAGGGCTCAGGACCCCGGGCGATTGATCACACTCGGGCGGTGAACGTGCACTGTCACTGGCTCTGATCGGGCCAGCACCCGGCCATCGCCGTCCACAACCTGCACCGTGATGATGTGGCTGCCGCGGTAGATTTGTTGCACCAGGAACTGGCGCTTCCGGGTTTGCGCGAGGCGTTCCCCGTCCATGTAGTACACCAGCTCGTGCTCCGGCTCGAGGCTCTGGTTCAGGGTGGCCACGATACTCAGGTCGCGTTGGCCGGGCGGCACACTGCTCTCGGGGATGGGATTGAGGACCCTGACCTGGTAGTCCGGCGTCTGGGCATCGCGATCGCGCCGAGACGGCTCCCCCCTCCGCTCGATGGGCTGCTCGGGAATGGCGTTCACCGGAGGGAGCTCGGCCTGCTCCTCTTCGCTCTGCGCATTGCGGTTGGCCGGCGGTTTGTCCGAGTAGGACACCCGCCCCTGTTCATCCACGGTTTTGTAGATGCTCTGGGCGTTGACCGCGCCGGAGCAGAGGGCAAACAGACCGATGACCAGCAACAGGTAGCGCATGGCGACCTCCTCAAGTATTTCCCCTACAGTACTCTTAGACCCACAAAAGCAAAAGCCCGTTCAGTTGCCTGAACGGGCTTTTTGTCGGCAACCGGCGCCCCGAAGGGGCCGGAGGCTGAATCAGCGTCTAAGCACTAGCGCCTGCGGCGTACTTAAACACTATAGTAGAGTTCAAACTCTACCGGGTGCGGAGTCATCTGCAGACGCTCGATTTCTTCGCGCTTAAGTTCAATGAAGGCATCGATCACGTCGTCAGTGAATACGCCGCCCGCTTTGAGGAAGTCGCGGTCCTCGTCCAGAGCATCCAGAGCCATTTCCAGGCTGGAGGCCACGGTCGGGATCGCCTTGCCTTCTTCCGGCGGCAGGTCGTACAGGTTCTTGTCGGCGGGATCGCCGGGGTGAATCTTGTTCTGCACGCCGTCCAGGCCGGCCATCAGCAGTGCCGCAAACGCCAGGTAGGGGTTGGCGGTGGGGTCGGGGAAGCGGGTCTCGATCCGACGGGCCTTGTCGCTGTTCACGTACGGAATCCGGATGGAGGCCGAACGGTTGCGGGCAGAGTAGGCCAGCATGACCGGTGCTTCAAAGCCCGGCACCAGACGCTTGTAGGAGTTGGTGGAGGCGTTACAGAAGGCGTTCAGTGCGCGGGCGTGCTTGATGATGCCGCCGATGTAGAACAGGGCGGTTTCACTCATGCCGGCATAGCCGTCGCCTGCGAACTGGTTTTTGCCGTTCTTGGTGAAGGACTGGTGCACGTGCATGCCGGAGCCGTTATCGCCGATCAGCGGCTTGGGCATGAAAGTGGCGGTCTGACCAAAGGCGTGAGCGACGTTGTGTACGCAGTACTTGAGGATCTGTACTTCGTCCGCCTTCTTGACCAGGGTGTTGGCGCCAACGCCGATTTCACACTGACCGGCCGTGGCCACTTCGTGGTGGTGTACTTCAATTTCCAGGCCCATGGCTTCCATGGCGTCGCACATGGAGCCGCGCAGGTCGTTCAGGGAGTCGACCGGGGGTACCGGGAAGTAGCCGCCCTTGACGCCCGGACGGTGGCCGGTGTTGGCACCTTCGTAGTGTTCGCTGGAAGACCAGGCCGCTTCTTCGGAGTTGATCTTGTAGAAAGCGCCGCCCATGGTAGCGTTCCACTGTACGCTATCGAAAACGAAGAACTCGGGCTCCGGACCGAACAGGGCGGTGTCACCCAGGCCGGTAGACTTCAGATACTCTTCAGCGCGCAGGCCGATGGAGCGCGGATCGCGGTCGTAGCCCTGCATGGTCATGGGCTCAACGATGTTGCAGCGCACGATGACAGTGGGGCTGTCGGAGAAGGGGTCCATGACGGCGGTTTCATCGTCCGGCATCAGGATCATGTCGGAGTCGTTGATGCCTTTCCAGCCATTGATGGAGGAGCCGTCAAACATCTTGCCCTCTTCAAAGAAATCTTCGTCGATGTCTTTGGCGGGAATGGTCACGTGCTGCTCTTTACCGCGAGTGTCCGTGAAACGCATGTCGACCCAGCGCGCTTCGTTCTCTTTGATCATGTCCAGAGTTTTTTTAGACATTGAATGCCTCCAAGTTGTGAATAGCCCGTGGGCTACGGATATTAAAACCTTTGCATTAAACCTTGTTTTGCCGTCCGCTGCCACCGGGTGCTGATTTTCGGGGGGCGAACGTCTATGGGCAAAAATAGGGCAAGATGCATGCCATACTTTTTGGGGGCCGCCGGGACCCGCGTCTACAGGGCTTGTCGCTGGCTCTCCAGGGGCGTCCGCTGAGTAGGTGCACCAAATTGGCGTTTCAGTTGCACCAATAGAGTGCAAGATCAGAAGGGTGTGCACCTATCTGGTGCGCGCCTTTCAAAATCGCCTTTTGTCTGCGTTTCTCCCTTGCTCTATAATGCACGGCTTTTCTGTGCACTGGGGGGAGCTTACCTCAAGGCACCGGCACAACAGTAGGCGTTCATGCATTTTATCGTCAAGGTTTTTCCCGAGATCATCATCAAAAGTCCGCCGGTGCGCAAGCGGTTCATCAAACAGCTGCGCACTAATTTACGGCGTCTGCTTGAACCGCTCTCCGAGGAGATTACGGTAAAGCGCGACTGGGAGAAAGTCGAGGTGATCGCGCCCGGGGCCGATTCCGGTCTCGCCGAACAGGTGGCGGATGTCCTGGGGCGGACGCCCGGCATTGACGCCTACGCGCTGGTGCACGCCTACCCGCTGGGTGATCTGGACGAGATCCTGGCGCGGACCCTGGATCACTGGGGCCCGGCGCTGGCCGGCAAGACGTTCTGTGTGCGCGCCAAGCGCAGCGGCAAACATGATTTCAAATCCGGGGATATCGAACGCTACGTGGGCGGCGGCCTGCTGGAGCGGACCGAGGCCGCCGGCGTCAGCCTGCGCCACCCGGACATTACCGTGCGCCTTGAGGTCAAGCGCGAGACCCTCTATGTGGTTGAGCATCAGCACCGGGGCCTGGGCGGCTATCCGCTGGGTGGACCGGATGCGGTGCTCTCGCTGGTCTCGGGCGGGTTCGACTCCATTGTCGCCAGCTACCTGACCATGAAACGCGGCATGCTGACCCACTTCTGCTTTTTCAACCTCGGCGGCCGCGCCCATGAGATGGCGGTGAAGGAGGTGTCCTATTATCTGTGGCAGAAGTATGGAGCCTCGCACCGGATTAAGTTCGTCACTGTGCCCTTTGAGGGCGTGGTGTCCGAGATTCTGGAAAAGGTGGACAACGCCTACATGGGGGTCGTGCTCAAGCGCATGATGCTGCGCGCCGCCACTGAAGTGGCCGAGTCTCTGGAGGTGCCGGCCCTGGTGACCGGCGACAGTGTGGCTCAGGTGTCCAGCCAGACCATTCCCAACCTCAGTGCCATCGACCGGGTGACCGATACCCTGGTGATGCGCCCGTTGATCGCCATGGACAAGAGCGACATCATCAAACTCTCGCGTCGGATCGGTACCGAGACCTTCTCCGCCAATGTGCCCGAGTACTGCGGCGTGATTTCCGTGAAGCCGACCACAGCGGCGAAGCTGCATCGGGTGGAGCATCAGGAGACCAAGTTCGACTTTGAGGTGCTCAAGCAGGCGGTGGCCGCGCAGAAAGTGGCCAATATTCAGGAGTTGGCGGAAAAAGCGCCCGATGACGACTTGAATGTGCCGGTGGAGAGCGAGGTGGCCGAGGGCGCGGTGGTCATTGATATCCGCCACCCGGATGAGGAGAGCCTCAAGCCCCTGGCGCTGCCGGAGCCACAGTTGGTCAAGATCCCCTTTTTCCGGCTGAACACCCAGTTTCCGAAGCTGGACCCGGACCGGCGCTATTTGCTCTACTGTGGTAAGGGCGTGATGAGCCAGCTGCACGCGGCGCACCTGGCCGATGCCGGTCATGCGAATGTGGGCGTTTATTTACCCAAGTGATACTTAACCCAGGTGACAGGCGTCACCCAGGAGAGGCTATGTCTCGCGGTTACTCGACAGGGCAGAAACTGGGTCTGATCGCATTGATTCTGGCCCTGGTGGGCCTGTCCGTGGGCTCAACGCTCTATGTTTCGGGCACCCCTCTGGCCTTCTGGAGCGATGAGCGCGAGGCCGAGCCGGCGCGATATCAGCATGTCACCCAGTCCGACGCCCGCGCCCTGTGTCAGGCACGGGCCCGCGAGGTGTTTGGCCGGCGCCTGAAAGTGATGCGCGTGGACACCTTCTCCAGCCGCTTTGATGCGGCGGACGAGCAGTACAAGATCTTTCTGGAAGCGCAGATTTACCCCAACCGCCAACGTGAGGGGGTGGCGCTCGATACCTTCATCAATTGCTTTACCGCCATCGACCGCTTCGAAATCGAGCTGTTTCAGTACGCCAAAGACGGCGAGCAGTTCATCGCTCCGGGGGAGGAAAACCAGGGGCTTTTTGGCATCTAGACGAGTTCGGCGAAAGAAATCCCGGTTTTTTCCGCTTTTTTATCGGTTTTTCTCGTCTTTTTCGTTTCTGTAGCGCCGTTACGTGAGTATAATGCCCGCCTTTTCTTAGCTAAATCCCTCCGAGAGCATTCATGACCGATCAATCCGCTATTCAGAATTTGCGCAACATCGCCATTATCGCCCACGTCGACCACGGCAAAACCACCCTGGTAGACAAGCTGCTGTCCCAATCCGGCACCCTGGACCGACGCAGCGAAGGCGCTGAGCGGATCATGGACTCCAATGATCAGGAAAAAGAGCGCGGCATTACCATTCTGGCGAAAAACACCGCCATCAAGTGGGGCGAGCACCGCATCAACATCGTCGACACCCCCGGCCACGCCGATTTCGGCGGCGAAGTCGAGCGCGTCCTGTCCATGGTGGACTCGGTACTGCTGCTGGTGGACGCCGTGGACGGCCCCATGCCCCAGACCCGTTTTGTGACCAGCAAGGCCTTTGAGAAGGGCCTCAAGCCCATCGTGGTGGTCAACAAGGTCGACCGCCCCGGCGCCCGTCCGGACTGGGCCGTGGATCAGGTGTTCGACCTGTTTGACCGCCTGGGCGCCACCGACGAACAGCTGGACTTCCCCATTATTTACGCCTCGGCCTTGAATGGCGTGGCCGGTATGGACGCGGACGATCTGGCAGAGGACATGACCCCGCTGCTGCAGCTGATTGTCGACAAGGTGTCACCGCCGGATGTCGACATTGAAGGGCACTTCCAGATGCAGATCTCGGCACTGGACTTCAACAGCTACGTGGGCGTGATCGGCCTGGGCCGCATCACCCGCGGCAGCCTCAAGCCCAACCAGCAGGTCGTGGTGGTGGACGCCGAGGGCAAAGAGCGCAAAGCCAAGGTACTGCAGGTAATGGGCTATCACGGCCTGGAGCGCGTGGATACCAGCCGGGCGATTGCCGGCGAGATCGTGTGCATCACCGGCATCCCCAACCTGGGCATCTCCGATACCCTCTGCAGCCCGGAACACGTGGAGGCCATGGTGCCCCTGTCCGTGGACGAGCCCACCGTGAGCATGACCTTCCAGGTCAACGATTCACCTTTCGCGGGTAAGGAAGGCAAGTTCGTCACCTCGCGCAACATCCGCGAGCGTCTGGATCAGGAGCTGATTCACAACGTGGCGCTGCGTGTGCGCCAGGGCGACAGCCCGGACAAGTTCATTGTCTCCGGCCGGGGCGAGCTGCACCTGTCGGTCCTGATCGAGAATATGCGTCGGGAAGGCTTCGAGCTGGGCGTGTCCCGCCCGGAAGTGATCCAGCGCGAAGTCGACGGCAAGATCGAGGAGCCGTTCGAGCAGGTGGTGATCGATGTGGAAGAGCAGCACCAGGGCGCCGTGATGGAAGAACTGGGTCTGCGCAAGGCCGAGATGACCAACATGGAGCCGGACGGCAAGGGCCGGGTCAAGCTCGAGTTCATGATTCCCTCACGCGGCCTGATCGGCTTCCGCGGCATGTTCCTGACCCTGACCTCCGGTTCGGGCATCATGACCAGCGTGTTCGACCACTACGGTCCGGTCAAAGCCGGTGAAGATCACAAGCGCCAGAACGGCGTGCTGGTGTCCATGGTCAAGGGCAAAACCCTGGCCTACGGTCTCTTCCCCCTGCAGGATCGCGGCCGGCTGTTCGTCGATTCCGGCGTGGATGTGTACGAAGGCCAGATCGTCGGTCTGCACTCGCGCAACAACGACCTGGTGGTCAACCCCACCAAGGCCAAGCAGCTGACCAACGTGCGCGCCTCCGGCACCGATGAGAACCTGAACCTGTCACCACCCGTGCGCCACACCCTGGAGCAGGCGCTGGAATTCATCGAGGACGATGAGCTGGTGGAAGTGACCCCGCAGAGCATCCGCCTGCGCAAGAAGCACCTGACCGAAAACGAGCGCAAGCGCGCTAAGAAGTAAAGTGCCGGCGGGTGCGCTTCGCTTACCACGTATATGGTCTCCTCCCCGTTTGCAAGGTCTCAGTGTCGATGTCAGGGACAGGTTGGCTGACG
>NZ_JBCAQT010000013.1:0-143978 GCF_038419845.1 Marinimicrobium sp. C2-29 | reverse complement strand
GAAGAGGGCGAACTATACGGATCTACACCGGACCGCGCAAGGGCTTTTTGAAACTTTTTTGACATTGGTACTCAGGGTCGATCGGAGCACGATTCCAGCGACCGTCCCCGAGCTACTTTCCAGACTCGCCCGAGGTGGATTTGGACGCCTTGTCAGCGGGCTCACTAACCGGTTCGTCCACCTCTGGCGAGGATGAAGTGTTGCTTTCAGCGTCCGCCTCGGCCTTGGCCGACTCCGGAAAAAGGGTTTTGCGGCGTTGCCACAACCAGAAGGCCGGCCCGGAGAGCCCATAGGTGACCGACATGCACAGAAGGACAATCGGGGGATTGAGGCTGATGACGACAAAGACCCCGATGACCACCAACATGACCACGAACGGTACCCGCCCACGGAAGTCGATGTCCTTGAAACTGTAGTAACGCACATTGGAGACCATCAGCAGACCCGCCAGGGCCGTGACCAGCGCGGCGGCGGCCGCTGTGAGTGTGGCCACCTCCCCCTCATGCCCGGACCAGACGATCGAGGCAATGATGGCCGCCGCAGGAGGGCTCGCCAGGCCGACGAAGTACTTCTTGTCCACCTGCCCGATCTGGGTGTTGAAGCGCGCCAGACGCAGGGCGGCACAGGCGGCAAAGACAAAAGCCGCCGCCCACCCGAGCTTTCCGACACCCGAGAGCCCCCAGCTGAACATCACCAGTGCCGGAGCCAGGCCAAATGACACCATGTCCGACAGACTGTCGTACTGCTCGCCAAAGGCGCTGGAGGTATTGGTCATGCGGGCCACTCGCCCATCCAGCCCGTCCAGCCCCATTGCGACAAAGATGGCGATGGCGGCTGCGTCAAAATTGCCATGCATCGCCGAGACAATGGCATAGAAGCCGGCAAACAGCGCCCCCGTAGTAAACAGGTTGGGAAGAAAGTAGACCCCCTTGTGCCGGACCTTTTTCCCATTCTCCGAGACTTCTTCTATATGCTCGCCAAAGGGGAGAAAGCTGTCATCGCTCGCCTCCGCCTCAGACCGGGTGTTGTCCTTGTCTTTAGTGCTCATGGTCACCTCTCACAGCTTGAATTCTCCCTCCATAGTACACGAAAGCCCGCGCCGGGTGACCCCGGGCGGGCTTTCGAAGCGCGCGACCCTCCCGACGGGAGGGCAGGCTTTCAGGATCAGTTCTTGCTCTTGTCGATGATCTTGTTGGAGCCGATCCAGGGCATCATGGCACGCAGACGCTCGCCCACCTGCTCGATGGGGTGAGCCGCGTTCAGACGACGGCGAGCGGTCATCTCCGGGTAGTTCAGATCGCCCTCGCTGATGAAGCGCTTGGCGTACTCGCCGGTCTGAATGTTTTTCAGGGCCTGGCGCATGGCTTCGCGGGACTGGTCGTTGATGACCTGAGGGCCGGTCACATACTCACCGTACTCGGCATTGTTGGAAATGGAGTAATTCATATCGGCAATGCCGCCCTCGTACATCAGGTCGACAATCAACTTGAGCTCGTGCAGACACTCGAAATAGGCCATCTCGGGCTCGTAACCGGCGTCAGTCAGGGTTTCAAACGCCGCCTTGACCAGCTCGACCGTACCACCACAGAGTACCGCCTGCTCGCCGAACAGGTCGGTTTCAGTCTCGTCTTTGAAGGTGGTTTCGATAATGCCGGTGCGACCGCCACCAATGGCGCTGGCATAGGACAGTGCCACGTCTTTGGCTTTGCCGGACGCATCCTGGAAAACGGCGATCAGGTCGGGGATGCCGCCACCTTTGACAAACTCGGTGCGCACGGTGTGGCCGGGCGCCTTGGGCGCGATCATGATCACGTCCAGATCCTGGCGGGGCACAACCTGGTTGTAGTGGATGGAGAAGCCGTGGGCAAATGCCAGGGTCGCGCCCTGCTTCAGATTGGGCTCGATTTCATTCTTGTACAGGTGCGACTGGAACTCATCGGGCGTGAGCACCATGATCACATCAGCGCTTTTGACCGCATCCGCCACATTGGCCACCGTCAGACCCGCGCCCTCGGCCTTGGCAACGGAGCCGGAGCCTTCGCGCAGGCCGACCACGACCTCAACGCCGGACTCCTTCAGGTTGTTGGCGTGAGCGTGCCCCTGGGAGCCGTAGCCCAGAATCGCCACTTTCTTGCCCTGGATGATGGACAGGTCACAATCTTTGTCGTAATAAACGTGCATATAGCCTCCTGAATCAGCTTGGTCGCTGAAAATGTTGGGGAATCGGGGAAAGAGCGGCAGTTTAAGCAAAAACACACGTAACGTAAAATGATATATTCGCAACCTTGTATTGCTGATTCTGCAACATGGAGCCATCAGCGGATAAACTAGAGAGCCCTCTACCCATGGACCCCTACAAACTGCGTCTCTATATCACCCTGGCGGACTGCCGCCATTTTGGCCGTGCGGCGACCCAGTGCCATGTCAGCCCCTCCACCATCAGTCGCAACCTGAAACAGCTGGAGGAGGAGTTGGGTACCGTCCTGATGGAAAGAGATAATCGCTCGGTGGCACTGACACCCGAGGGCGAGCGCTTTCTGCAGCTGGCGAGGGAGACGCTTCAACAATGGGAAACCTTTCAGGACTCTCTGCACCAGAGCCGCCACAAACTCAAGGGCCAGCTGAGCATTTACTGCTCGGTCACCGCCAGCTACAGCTTTCTGTATGACCTGCTGGCCGAATTTCGCGTCAACCACCCGGGCATTGCGATCAAGCTGCACACAGGGGACCCGGCCCAGGCCATTGAAAGAGTGACCAGCGGACAGGAGGATATCGCCATTGCCGCCCGCCCCGACAAGCTGCCGGCCAACGTGGAATTCAAACCCATCGCCCAGTCTCCTCTGGTATTTATCGCACCGAAAAATCGCGATCTGATGCCCAGCGCACTGCGGGACAGGAAAAGCTGGCCCCAGTGGCCGATGATCATTTCCGAAGAGGGTCTGGCGCGGGAGCGCTTCAACCTGTGGTGCCGCAACCAGAACCTGACCCCGGACATCTATGCCGAGGTGAAGGGCAATGAGGCGATTGTCAGCATGGTCAGCCTCGGCTTTGGGGTGGGCCTGGTGCCCCGGATTGTGCTGGAAAACAGCCCGCTCAGGGATCGCGTGGCGCTGCTCCCCGACCAACCGGATATGGGCCCGTTTGAAACCGGCATCTGTGTTCTACAGAAGCGACTGAAAAGCCCGATCGTTGCCGCGCTTTGGCAGCAGGTTCCATAGTGCCTCTCTAATCGTTGACAACCTGCTCGCCGCGTTCAGAAGCATTAGACACTTAAGCTGTTTGAGATTGACAGCAATAAATCCCGCGTCAAAGCAATCCCTTCCGCTTCCGAGTGTTTGTCACCCTCGTACTCCACACCAACCCAGCCGCCATAACCCGCGGCCATGACGATATCCATCATACGCTCAAAATCGATGCTGGTTTCACGGCCTGCGCCATCAAACGCATAGCTTTTAGCGCTCACCGCTTTGGCATAAGGCATCATCTCTCGCACGCCCTGATATTTGTCATATGCGTCGCCAGTGTCCCAGTCAATCACAAAGTTACCAAAGTCGGGCAGAGTGCCCACGCGCGGATGATTGGCAGCCTCCATTACCTGACTGAGCCAGCGGCCATTGGATGACAGGCCGCCGTGGTTTTCCACCAGCACGTTCAGGTCCAGCGGGTCGCAATATTCGGCGAGCTTTACCAAGCCATCTGCGGCGCGGCGGCGCTGCTCTTCGTAACTGCCTTCGCTCTGGGCGTTCACCCGGACGGAGTGGCAGCCCAAAGCGCTAGCGGCGTCGACCCACTTTTTATGGTTCTCGACGGTCTGTCGCCGGCCGGCTTCGCTGGGGGCTCCCAGGGCCCCTTCGCCGTCAACCATGATCAACAGACTGCGCACTCCCTCGCTCTCTGCCCGGCGGCGCAGATCCCGAACCAACGCATCGGATAGGCTCTCTTTGTAAAACTGGTTGACGTACTCCACGCCCCCAATGTCAAACTCCTGGCGAGCGATCGCCGAGAAGTCCATGGGGTCGGCGTCCCCACCAAGAAAGCGGCGATGGAGGGACCACTGCGCCAGGGAAATATCGAAGGTACTGCGCCTGCCGAACATATTTGCGCATCCGGGCAGGGCAGAAGCCGCAGTCACCGCCGCGCCCAAAGAGGCGGCGAGTTGCAGAAACTGACGTCGTCCTGGCGGTATCCGGTCCATAAATCCTCACTTTGTTGTCGCTTTTGATTGGTTTCGACAGTCTAACGATCAAACTTTGGCCATGCAACCGGTTTCATTTGGCGTAGAGTTGAGTAATAATGCCCCTTCGACGGGGGCAGATTGCCCCGAAATCGATCAATAAAGGTAAGGTGTGGTTATGGCAACAACCAAGGTCAGCGCGACCATTCCAGGCTCGGGGGCGCAGCCCCAATCGTACGATGCAATAGTCATCGGTTCCGGCATTTCCGGGGGATGGGCCGCAAAAGAGTTGTGCGAAAAAGGTCTCCAGACGCTGGTACTGGAGCGCGGCGGGCATATCGAGCACATTGAAGATTATCCTACCGCCCACAAGGAGGCTTGGGATCTGCCTTTGTTTGGTGAGATGTCGGCGGAATTTCGCGCTGCCAATCCGGTACTGTCTCGCTGCTATGCCGTCAATCAGGCCACCGAACACCATTTCGTGAAGGATCAGGAGCACCCCTACCGGCAAAGTAAGCCGTTTGACTGGATTCGCGGTTACCAGGTCGGAGGCAAGTCATTGATGTGGGCTCGCTGGGTTCAGCGCTGGAGCGACTTTGATTTTGAGAGCAACGCCCGCAATGGAGTGGGTGTTGACTGGCCTATCCGCTACCGGGACATCGCTCCCTGGTACAGCTATGTGGAGAACTTTGCCGGCATAAGCGGCAACCGTGATGGTCTGCCGCAAATTCCGGATGGCGAGTTCCTGCCACCAATGGAAATGAACGCCGTGGAAAAACACTTCAAAAAGGCGATTGAAAACCAGTTCCCCAATCGTCATCTGGTAATGTCCCGCACTGCGAATCTGTCCCAACCCCACATGGGGCGAGGGCCTTGCATGTATCGCGCCCGGTGCGCGCGAGGCTGTCCGTTCACCGGCTATTTCAGCAGCAACGGAGTGACGCTGCCAGCCGCAGCGGCCACGGGCAACCTGACCATGCGCCCTCACTCGGTGGTTCATTCCATCATCTATGACGAACAAAACCAGCGCGCTACCGGGGTGCGGGTGATCGATGCGGAAACAAAAGCCGTGACCGAGTACTTCGCGCGTATCATTTTCGTAAATGCAAGCACATTGAACACCACGCTGATACTGAAAAACTCCACTTCCGAGCGTTTCCCGAACGGGTTAGGCAACGATAGTGGCGTTCTGGGCCATTACCTGATGGACCACAACTACCGTGCCCGCGCGAGCGCGGAAGTGGACGGTATGGAGGACCGTTACTATTATGGCCGGCGGCCTACCGGGACCTATCTCCCTCGTTTCCGTAATATTTTTGATGATAAGCAGGAACACTACATAGGAGGTTTTTCCTACTCAGTGGGCGCCTATCGTGAGCAGGGCAACGTAAAGGAAGATGATGCGCCTTTCGGTGCCGACTTCAAACAGAAAATGAGCGAGGTCGGTCCGTGGCGGATCAACATGACCGGCATGGGGGAGTTTCTCCCACGCTTTAACAACAAGGTCACCTTGAGCCATGACCAGACCGATGCGTGGGGTATGCCACTGCTTGATATGGACTGTGACTATTCCGACAACGAGCATCATATGACCCGGGACATTCGGGACAGCGCCGCCGAAATGCTCGAAAAAGCGGGGTTCAGGAACGTCAAGACGTTCGACAGCGAGCAGGCTCCGGGTCTGGCAATCCACGAAATGGGTACCGCACGAATGGGGCGTGACCCCAAAACGTCCATGCTCAACGGTCACAATCAGCTTCACGCCGTTCCTAACGTTTTTGTAACCGACGGGGCCAGCATGACCTCCTCTGCTTGCCAGAACCCGTCGCTGACCTATATGGCACTGACGGCCCGGGCTGTGCACTACGCGGTGGATCAACTAAATAAGCGCAATATTTGAGGAGATGACATGAATCGCAGACAGGCATTACACACGATGATGGGCGCTCTGGGCTTGGCATCCGCTACGCAAGTGTTCGGCGCGACGGCCTTTTTGGGTGGCGCGCTGCCAGCAGCGGTTCGCCCCGTTCTGGCCGACAAGGAGCTGGCGGTACTTAGCGAGTTGGGTGAAACAATATTGCCCAAAACCGAAGATTCTCCCGGCGCCAAAGCCGCTGGCATAGCCGCCTTCATGCAGACAATGGTGAGTGGCTACTATACCGCAACCGAACAACAAATTTTCCTGGAGGGTCTCGCGCGTCTACAAGACCAATGCGGAATACAATTCAGCACCACCGTGCTCTTGCTGACACCGGGGCAACGCGAGCAGTTTCTGCTGTCCCTGGAAAAGGATAACGAAGCCACCTACTACCGGATGATCAAACAGTTGACCGTATGGGGATACTTTTCCTCGGAAACAGGTGTCAAAACGGCCCTGCGCTTTGCACCCATTCCGGGACATTATAATGGCGATGTGAGCATCAAACCGGGCACCAGGGCTTGGGCGAATCTGCTCTCCTAAGAGCGGGGCCTGACCCGACTGTTCCAGTAACCAATGGTGCTGACTTTAATGGCAACCCCAATTACACTCAACTCGACAGGTAAAAATCGCTTATAGCAACCAACCCGATAAAAAGGTAGAACAATGAATAGAAGTAAACGGTATCCGCCATTGGATCGGCTTGCTTATTTTGGTCCTCCTCATTTGAAGCTGAACCAGCTTCATAAAAGGTGCACTAGCGCGACAAAAGTCAATGCGTTTAAATCAATACTCCTGCGAGGAACTTTCGGGGTGGACCGCTCTCCTCACCAAGAACGGGATCTCTAGTTCTCTCCCAGGTTTAACGTCCAGTCGTCGTTATAAAGGTACCAAGGGCCAACATTCTCTGTTGGACTCCAGACGCTGTTCCACGCCAAAAAGTAAGTCGTCTCTGGATAGTGAGAACTGATTGCCTCAATGAGACTCTTATAATCATAGTTTCCCTGGGTCGCAGTATCAGGGCCAATTTCCGCGAAGGAAAACGGCTTTCCCAACCCTGTCAGCAGGTTATACCCAGAAATCACATCGGAATCTGTCGGGCTATCGGTGTAAACATCCAGTCCGACAACGTCAACTATTTGATAACCTGGATAAAACTCGAGCTTAAAGTCTCTCTTTGCGTCTGGAGAGTACACCCAAATCAAGTTATTGAGGCCCTTGACATTGGTAAAGTAATTAAACATGTCGGCATACACCAACTTGTACAAATCTCTGCGAGCGGCGTCATTCGCGTTGTATCCAGTATTCCCCCACCAGAACCATTCACCATTCATTTCATGGAGCGGACGATAGATAACAGTAACCCCAGCATCTTGAAGATCCATAAGCCCCGCCGCAACTTCATCCAATATAGACAGCCAACGGCTCCGTATAGCATGGCCCTCCTCCAGGATCTTGGCGTACTCCGAGTTCTGGATTTGATCATTAAGACCGCCACCATTGCCTGGAACAGGGCTAGGTAAATGATTGCTGATCTGCACCAGCCCCCCCTCCTTATTGAACAGCTCTTTCAATGTGTTGTTGCAGCTGTAGTCTATCAAGTCCGTTGGATTCTGTGCGGTGCTCCAGCCTTGCGCATAATCACACGCGTATATCTTGGGCCTCTGGCCAGTCCAGGAGTATATTTCATCTGACTCGGATAGACTAAAAGCATCGGACCCTGTAATTCCCGAATAGCCTCCGAAGGCACCTGACATCACTCGATTGCTTTTTCCATCCGGCAAACCCTTCAGGTAAGAATAAACATTTTTGGTCTGTTGGTCCGCATATCTGTTGGATAGACTTCCATCTCGAAAGTGCCCATGCACACTACAAGACTCTCCATTTTCCCACCCCCAACTATCATTGTTTGGATCAACACTTCGACTACTGCAGGTTTGAAAAACAACACATGTGGAACCGTTCTCAGAGCCCCAGTTATCACCATCTGGATCGGAAGCTTGCGAAGAGCAGGATGGATATACCTTACACGACTCATCGTTCTCCCACCCCCAGCCATCTCCATCCGGATCAGAACCATTGCTACACGGAGGATAGCCGAAAGCCAAGGACCCAAAAGGAAAAACTATAAGTAAAGAAAAAAGAACCTTGAAAAAGACGGGACGAAACATAATTTCAACCTTTTTAGATAAATTTAGTTTGAAACTTGCTCCTTTATAAACCAATTGAATCAGCTACTAAATCACAACTTTTCCTTTGATTCAAACTTCATTTTTTCATTGTTCGAGTGCCTGACACTAAAAGCCCCCGCCTTGATGATCAGGCGGGGGCACAACACCTTAACGATCAGTTATCGCCGTGGAAGTCTGGAAGCTCATCCAGAGTAACTACCAGCTCATGGTTATAAACCTCAACTTTATGAGCATTTTCATTGTAGTACTCACCGGTCCAGAAGTTATCGCTATTGGTAACGCCTTCCTCGCTATTCCCGTCATTCCAGGTCACGAAATAAAGCCACCAGGCGCCATCCTCCTGAATGTTATCCGGATGAGGAATCGTGCCATTTTCTGTCAAGGCAACCATCTTGTCTTCGCTGTCCGGGTAGTCGACGGCTTCGTTGAACTTGGCGAGTTTGGAGCCATAATCTTGCGCCTCCCCATAAATGTCTTCACCGATGATATCCACGTACTGATCGCCCGGATACCAGCCCCCTGAGGCGCCATTCCACACCCAAATCAGGTTGTTCAGCTCGTGCTCGTTGGTTAGCCGATCGTACAAATACTTCCACAATGCAATCTGCGCCTCCGCGGGATGGACCGAATCATCTCTGGTTGCCCCCCACCAGAACCAGCCGCCTGAGGCTTCATGCAGCGGGCGCCACAGAATGGGCACACCAGCTTCTTGAAGAGTCTTCAACTCTTCCGCGATAACGTCGACATCGGCTTCCATACTGGCGAACGCTTCAGATTCCCTATCGAGTTGTTCACCATCCATTGGTATTCTGAAATCGGTAGAATCAGTATAGAACTCCGACGTATCTCCAGACGGGTCCCGCCAGTGCCAATTGAACGTTACCAGACCACCCAGTTCCCAGTGCGCGATTGCCTCTTCGGTCTGCATCAATCCAGACCCGGCCTCTCCGTCAGCCATGGTGTAGTTCATGAAATCGTAGCCCATAATTGCCGGCGCGAGACCAGTGTCGTTGACTACTCGCTGAAACATGTCGGTAGAATCTTTCCATGTCAGATCCTGTTGGCCTGACAACACCAGCTTTCCGAAAACACTTCTTAGGTAGCTGTAAACCACCTTGGTCGTTTCAGTGGCATTTTCATTGACCAGGTTCTCCGCAACATCCAGTTTTTCCACGGTAGTGGCGTTGGGATCAATGTCACCTTTCTCGACGACGCAGGTTTTTTCCATCTGTCCAATTACCTGCCGCCCCCAACCATCGCCATCTGGATCGACCGACGTCTCCGACTCTGTACAGTAGGGGTAATCCAGTCCCTCGATCTGAACATACGTTAGCGACTCTTCTGGATTGCTCTGACTGGTGCTGGGGTCATTTTCAACAGCGTCACTACCGCACCCCGAAATGCCAAGAGAGGATGCCAGAATGACTGTGGCGTAAAAATTATATTTAAACATAGCGTTTCACCTTATCTTTTTTATAAATAGCCCTGACAAATTGACTGGGGACCTGTTAAAGGTCCCACTGAAGGCCAAGCGTCACTCGGCGACCGTTGTAGTACCGCTGCTCAACATTCGATTCCCACTGGAAATACTGTTCTGAGCCTTCCTCGGTCAAGTTGGTTGCCTGCAGGCTGATCTTGAAGTTATCCGAAATCTCGTAGCTCATAGACGCATCAACATAGTTTGTCGGCGCGGTAAACCGGGCGAAACTATATCCACCACTTCTGAGGACACCGCCATACATCTTGCTACGATAGTTGTGGGCGATACGCGCCTGCCAAGGACCTTCCTCATACCAGATGGCCAGGTTCGACTGGTGCGCGGAGTTGCCACCATTGGGGAGATCGTCACCGAAGTAGTCAAGATCATTGCCCTTGCCCGGAGAGTAGGTATAGTTGGCTTGAATACCGAAGTTCCTCCAGAACCCAGGCAGAAAATCCAGTTCCTGCTGATAGCCCACCTCAAGCCCTCGAGTGTAAGTAGGCTCTTCAACGGTCGTGGTGGTTGAAATGGGGACGGTTCCAGTGAATTCACCCGTTTCCAGGTCGTACCCACGAACTACGCCATCACTGTCTTCAATATCATCTCGCTCGACCAACGTCGTTTCAAAGCTGGTGTTCTCTTGTACCCAGAAGATACCAGCGTGGAGTAGCCCCGTTTCACTGAAGTACCACTCATAGGACATTTCGGCGTTTGTATTCCGATTCGGTTCCAGCTCAGGGTTTCCTGACTGGTTTCCGCCCGTCGCACAGAACACCGCATTGCCTTCATCGTCTTCTACATCACAAGCCAGAATACGATTGACGGTGAGACCACCGCCCAGCATGTCGGTATTGTGGGTAGAAACGGTTTTGGAGGCAGAGATACGCAGAACCTGGTTGGGAGTCAGGTCAAATGCCATATTAAAGTGCGGCAGAAAATCCTGATAACCGGTTTGGGTTCGAACCTTTCCGTCATCGGGCTGAAGCACCCCCAATGCGCTGGAAATAATGTAATCCTGGCCATTGAAATTGGCTACTTCGCCATCCAGCGCTTCACTCTGGAGGATGTCAAAGTCGGTTTGTATATAGCGACCTCCAATGTTCCCGACATAGGTGATACCGAAGATATCCCCCTCCAAATCGGCTTGAATGTAAGCGGACTCGGTAATCTCCTCGATGTCATAGATCGCAGAGGCATTGGGGACCTGTAGGTTTACCCCGTAAATGTCATCATGCCACTGCAGTGGATTTTTCATTGCTTTGGGATCAACAAACCATAAGGAGCCCAACCCCTCAGCGCCATGGAAGTCACTGACTCTTGTGATCATGCCCTGAGTGTTCAGCTCAGAGAACGAAATTGGCTCAATGAAGGATTCGCCGGTCTCTGGAGCAGCACTCGCGGTATCTTTCCAGCGCGACAAGAATGCGTCACCGTACTGATTGGTTCTTGCAACCGCACCTATCCATCCACGCCGTTGAACATTCCGCACACCATAGCGGGCACCGAAATGTACCTGCGAGATATTTGCAATATTCAAGTCGTAGGAAATATCCGTCCGGACAACATCCAGGTCCGCGTTACTATCGTTGCCAGTCAAGTTAGTCGATGTCAGGCTATAGCGGTCCAGGTTGCTCCCCATCCGCTCGAAGCCCTCTCTTCCCAGATCATCAACGACACGAAAAGAAGGAAGCGTCCAGTGTTGACCCGACTGATCTTCGCTGATATGAATCGGTATCTGACTGTGAGAGCCCACCACCGGCGTACCATCAGGAAGCTCCGCCCACTGACCTTGATATCCCCAAGGGTTGACATCACTGATGCGCTCCCCTCCGACATCGACGTATTCAGCTCCACTTTGGGCGCCAGAGTTCATATAGGCGTCCACGACACTGGTTGAGTCGTTGTTAACCGCATCCCCATGGACCCAGCGTAGGCTCGCTCTAAGCCGATCAGAATTGTCGTAATTGAGCTCGACGTTGGTGTTGACGGCTTCTTTTTCAATCGCCCAAGTGTCACTGTGGGCCATCACCCGCCTTGCTTGGTAAGTCCCAGCATGAACCGTATTGTAGGTGCTTCCCTCAATGCGTTCGCCATCTACGATATTGGGATAGGAGGAGTAGCCCCCGGCATCAGGCGTGAACCAACCGGTTACACTCTGCCAGGACTGTGAGGCCACCAGTCCAGCACCGTATTGGTGCTCATCAAGCTTGGTGTAGAAGCCCTCCGCCACCAAACTGAGCGAATCGGTTATCTGAAGCTGAACCGAACCATTGACGCCCGCTCGCTCCCGATCAACGAACCGATTGGATACCTGAAACCCTTGCGGAGCCCAGAATACGTCATTGCTATCACCATCGCCGTTTACATCAACGCCATCCTGGACAAAGTTGGAAGCTTCCGTCGCATTAAACTGCCACCAACTACCAGAACGGCCGGACTGATAGTCAGCCAGATAGGAGTCACTGTAAGAAAGATTGAGCGTCGCCCCAAACCGATCGTCGTTGTTAAACCCTACGAAGCCGGACAGAAGCGGATCGTTCTCTTCCGCCAGAGAATCACGCGTAACCTCGCCCTTTACCGATGCAGTCCACCCATCATCAAGATCGAACGGGCGGTGCGTTTTCAGGTTAATGGTGCCGGCCAACCCACTGACCAAATGCTTGGCTTCGGCGGACTTGTAGACCTCTATCCCCGACACCATTGTGGCCGGAATGTCGGCAAAATCAGGCGATGTCGTGGTAATGGAGCCAGCGGGAAGCATCTGCTCGCCGTTCAAGGTTGTTGTGATATTGCCCTTACCCCGAATGTTGACACCCGCCCCTTCACCAGCAGAACGGGTAATCTGAACGCCTGGAATTCTCTGCAAGGAATCCGCAATCGTCGCATCGGGCAGCTTACCAATATCTGTCGCGGTAATCGCATCCACCACGGACCCAGCATTTCGTTTAATGTCCATTGAGCGAGCCAGCGACTGGCGAATACCCGTAACCACCACCTCTTCAAGAACCATGGATTCTTCAGCGTTGTCTTGCGCGATGGCCGTAGAGACCATAGATGATGCGAATACGCCTATCGCCGTGGACAGGATGGTTTTTTTGAGATTTTCTTTATGGAAAGACATGATTGTCCCCCTTAGCACTTGTCTTTATTGTTTTGCCGGTAATGTCACCTTGCATGCCGGGACATTCACCAACTACTCACTAACGTAACTGCGCTGTGTTGATTTCCAGCGGTTTCACCGCTGGAAATCACACCGTCATTGACTGAACCTTACGTTATCCAGGAAGAAGCGGCTTTCGGTTGAGGAGTCGCCGATATTTTCAAATTGAACCCCCAGACCTTGAATCGATCCGAGGCCCGAGATATCGACTTCCAGATCGGTTGACAATCCGTCCAGCTCAACAGGTCCGCCGTCCTTCCAGACGCCATCTTTATCCTTACGCCAGAGCTTGGCGGTCACCAGGTCACCGGCATCTATCACGCCCACAGAGACATGCAACATCGTCAAATCGTCGGTTAGAGTGATTCCATTCTCCGGGTAGACCTGAAGCACTACGCTGCTTGCGGAACTCCCGGCCGGGGAAACTCCGACAAGAGAGTGGGCCCCTTCGGTTGACCACTCAGTCGAAATACGTGCGGCGCCCGGCACTGGTGCCCAATCGGACTGAAATTCCCAGCTGCCGGCCCCTTCAAAGTCATAGAGAAGCGCGCCGTCCAGCTTCACGCTGTCAATCAGAAATTGCCCATCAGTACTCGATGAATCAAAGCCGGTGAACTCGACACCCATCCCCGCCAACAGATCGTAATTGGACACATCGATAGAAAGCTCACCCTGAGCGCTAACCGCACCGGCGTCGGCCCACTCTTGAGCCTCGCCATGCTTTACCCAAAGTTTGGCGGAAACGCCATCCCCCAGATTACTGGTGTCGACACTCAGCGTCAGCGTGCTAGCACCTGATACATCCAGTCCGTCAGTGGGATAAACCTGCATCACCGCGCTCGATGGGCCATCGGTCAGGTTCGGCACATAGGCGAGGGCCCGATTACCGCTGGCTGACCAGGACGACGTAGTGGTAATTGACGGTGTGTTTGTCCAGTCAAGCTGACCGTGCCAGCCACTGGTGTCAGGCTCAAAGCTCTCAAAGATCACGAGCCCGTCGTCGGCATCAAAGAACTTGACCCCGTCCAGGTAGAACACTGCATTGGCACTGGTGGGATCAAAGCCGGTGATCTCCACACCGTAACCGGCGAGCATTTCATAGGAAGAAACGTCTATTGAGAGCGTGACACCGCCGTCGACAGCTACGGCACCCGCATCTGCCCACTCCTGGGATTCGCCATGCTTCACCCACAGCTTCGCCATGACATTCGGGCCGGCATCGACGACGCCCAGATCCAGCGAGAGGGTGTCGGCGCCGCTGACGTCCAACCCCTCTTCCGGGTAGGTTTGGAATACGACATTGCTCGGACTATCCTCGGCACTCAAGTCGCGTTCAAACGTCAGTGCGTTCAGGCCCATTGTTGCCCAGTCAGTGGTCACGGCTCCGCCGTCAACTGGAGACCAGCCAATTTGCACTTCCCAACCCGAAAGGCTCGGCTCAAAACCCTCGTACAAGCCTGCACCGAAAACGTCTCCCAGCTCAGGCTCAGGTTCGGGCTCCGGCTCGGGGGGAGCCTCTGCCGACGGAACCATGTATATATAGTCAATACGGTAGTAGTTCCAGCCACCTCCGACTGCAACGCTATTGTCACCTTCCACCATTTCGACCACACCCGCTCGGAACTCCTCCCAGAGACCCGTAGCTTTGAAATCACCCGTAAACTCTTGCCCATTCACCGTGACTTTGCCCTGTTTACCGCCATAATCCGACGGAATCGCATACACCACATACAAGGTATAAAACCCCGGCTCTGCGGTAACATCCTCACCTTCTTTAGTCATCGGAAAGTTCAGGGTGTAATCCACAGAGCTTCCAGGCTCAATATCAGCGGTGTGCATTTCTCCCGAAGCGTCAGGTATATAGGCTTCTTCACCTTTGGTTACCAGGCTTACACCACTGAGCGTCGCGACGCTGGTATCTTCCACTTCAAAAAAGAGCACGGCATTCGGATCAAAGACGACAATTTCGACTTCATCGACGAGTGGATTGCCGTTTTCCCCGGCAATTACGGTACCATCGGCATCTACCGCCTCTATCTTGAACGTCAGGGAGGCGACCCCTTCAACCATGGGGGCTTCAAACGTTAGCGAGGGTTCACCCCATGCAGCATCGTCTACTTGAATGTCCGGGCCCTGCACTTGCGTCCAGAGCACGCTCTCGTCCTCCACGGTGCCCACCAAGCGACCTTCCAAAGTGACGGAATCACCCGGTTTGACCTCCTTATCATCGCCAGCCAGAACACCCAACGGGCGCTCTTCCGGGGTATATTCAACGGTTTCGTTGTTGAGCCTTGCCTCTCCGCCACAGGCGACAAGCATACTCACTAGACTGCTCACACAAGCAAACTTGAATAGAATGCTAAGGTACTTTCTGATTGTCATCTTTCACCTCGATTATTATTGTGCCTCTGGTAACGTGCGCAGGAACGAGCAGTTACCTTTAGTAACCGGTTACATAATAAGCGCAAAATTGCCCAGCGCATAACTTTCTGTACATAAAAGCACTTTTATACTGCATTATTTTATCGGCTCAACTTGTAACCGATTACATTAAGTCTAACTTCAAGTTTATCGGTCGTCAACCAAATTTTACGAGGGGAAGCTGGCGAGAAAGAAAAGCTCGGGGAGAACAACCCATAAACATTCCGGAGGGAGGCCCATGTTAGTCAGCCATTTCACTGAAATGCCTCGCCATCCTTGGCTCTGAAAAAAGTGAGGCTTAAAGGCTGAGCACCTTCTCCCCACGGGAGATGCCGGAAACGCCCGAGCGCACGACTTCCAGAATGGAGGCTTCGCCCACGGCCTGCAGGAAAGCGTCGAGTTTGTCACTGGTGCCGCTGATCTGGATGACATACAGAACACTGGTGACATCCACAATCTGCCCGCGGAAAATATCCACGCAGCGTTTGACCTCGGCCCGCTGAGCGCCGGAAGCCTTGACCTTGACCAACATCAGCTCCCGCTCAATGTGAGCGCCCTCGGTCAGATCCACCAGCTTGACCACGTCAATCAGCTTGTTCAGGTGCTTGGTGATCTGCTCGATCTTGTGGTCGTCGCCGATCGTGGTCAGCGTCAGACGCGACAGGGTCTCGTCCTCGGTGGGCGCCACGGTCAACGTCTCGATGTTGTACCCTCGCTGGGAGAACAACCCCACCACCCGTGACAGAGCACCCGGGGCGTTTTCAATCAGTACGGAAATAATACGTCTCATATCAGGTGCGCTCCGTCTTGCTCAGCCACATATCGCGCATGGACCCATTGGGCGCGACATGCATGGGGTAAACGTGTTCGCTCGGATCGACCATGATGTCCATGAACACCACCCGGTCTTTCATCGCAAAACACTCTTCCATTTTGGCTTTGAGATCTTCTTTTTTGGTGACTCGCATGCCCACGTGGCCATAAGACTCGACCAGCTTGACGAAGTCCGGCAGGGTTTCTTCGTAAAGACTCTCGGAGTAGCGGCCCTCGTAGTTCATGTCCTGCCACTGCTTCACCATACCCAGCGCCTGGTTGTTCAGGCAGATGATTTTCACCGGCAGGTGATACTGGGTACAGGTGGCAAGCTCCTGAATGCACATCTGGATGCTGCCCTCGCCGGTGACGCAGGCCACCACGGCGTCGCGATCAGCCATCTGCACCCCCATCGCCGAGGGCAGGCCGAAACCCATGGTCCCCAGGCCACCCGAGTTGATCCAGCGCCGAGGCTTGTCAAACAGGTAGTACTGGGCCGCGAACATCTGGTGCTGACCCACGTCCGAGGTGACATAGGCGTCGCCACCGGTCACGTCATACAGGGTGCGGATCACGTCCTGCGGCATGATCTTGTCGCCATCGGTCTTGTACCGCGGCTGAGTATAGATGCCGTGACGCGCGCGCCACTCATCGATCTGTTTCCACCAGGCCTTGAGCGCTTCGGCGTCGGGTTGCTCCTTGCTCTCCTTGACCATGGCGAGCATCTCGGTCAGCACACTGTCCACCGACCCCACGATGGGGACATCGGCGGCCACGGTTTTGGAGATGGACGCCGGATCCACATCGATATGAATGATCTTGGCGGAGGGGCAGAATTTGCTGACGGTATTGGTGACCCGGTCGTCAAAACGGGCGCCCACGGCCAGAATCACATCGCTGTGATGCATGGCGGTGTTGGCTTCAAAGGTCCCGTGCATACCCAACATGCCCAGAAACTGGCGATCACTGCCCGGATAGCAACCGAGCCCCATCAGGGTGTTGGTCACCGGGTAGTTGAGCTTGCGCACCAACTCGGTCAGAAGCTCCGAAGCATTGCCCAGAATGACACCACCGCCGGCGTAGATGACCGGCCGCTTGGCCTCCAGCAAGAGCTGCACCGCCTTGCGAATCTGGCCGGTGTGGCCGCGCGTGGCGGGATTGTAGGAGCGCATTTTGACCTTTTCCGGGTACTCATAGGGAAAGGTCTCGTTGGGCGCTGTAACATCCTTCGGTATATCGATGACCACCGGGCCGGGCCGGCCCGTGGAGGCGATGTAGTAGGCCTTTTTCACGATTTCCGGGATTTCACTGGCGTGCTTGACCATGAAGCTGTGCTTCACGATCGGCCGGGAAACACCCACCATGTCGGTTTCCTGGAAAGCATCTTCGCCAATACGCTCGGACACCACCTGGCCGGAGATGACCACCAGAGGGATGGAGTCCATATAGGCGGTGGCAATGCCGGTAATGGCATTGGTGGCTCCGGGGCCGGACGTCACCAGCACGGTTCCCACTCGCCCGGTGGCGCGGGAATAACCGTCGGCGGCGTGAGTCGCCCCCTGTTCATGGCGCACAAGCACGTGCTTGACGTCTTTCTGCCGGAAGATGGCATCGTAAATATGCAGCGCCGCCCCACCCGGGTAACCGAAGACGCAATCAACGCCCTCGTCCCGCAATGCACGGATCAGCATATCTCCGCCTGAAAGCATTTCCACTGGGTAACCTCTCAATTGACCTTGGTGTGTTAATTCACTTCGCCAGGTTGTATACGCAGCCACGAACAAAATAAACCATACCCCCGATCGACAGAGTCGAGCAGACGGTATCGCTTACGACACTCTTCATGTCATGAGTCATGGGGTTCCCCGACTTCCCGCGCGGGTAGCAATTGCGGGTGACGCCGGGCAGGGCGTAGGTTAACGCGCCTTCGCGGTTGCGGATGGAGTGGCGGCCGGGTTGGCCTGCCAGTGCAGAATCCCGTACCGAGGTCGTCGGTTGGTTCTGCGAGCCATCTAGCGAACTTGCTATTGTTCTCAAAACAGCGCGCAAAGTCAAGCCGAAACAGCCACTTGGCCAAGCCGGTCACAGTGCGGAGGCCCCCCTCTTCCGCCCGGGCGGCAGGAGCGCTATAGTGACTTTTTTGGCCAATACCGGTTTACCCAGAATAGGCGACGACCATGAAAAGCGTTTTACTGTGCAGCCTGGCCGTGGCGGGCGTGTTGATGAGTACTCTGGCGGGCGCCGACACGGTCTACAAATGGGTGGATGACGAGGGCGTCACCCACTTCTCCGCGCACCCGCCCAAAAACCGTCAGTCGGACCAGATGCGCACCCGCACCGGCCACAGTGAGCCGGTGGATTATTCACAGCGATTCAAGGCAGAGGAAGAGCAATCCGATACCTCAAATGAAGCCACTGCCAATCGGGAGGGGCGCTCGCAACAGGAATTGGACGAAGCCTGCGAAGCCGCCCGGGAAAACCTGGCCATGATTGAAGGAGGCCGACGCATCGCGGTGACCGATGAAAACGGCGAGCGCCGCTACCTGAATCAGGACGAGATCGACGAGCGGGCCGAGCAGGCCCGCCAGGTTCGCGACCGGGCCTGCTGACCGCTGTTAATGGGCCGCCTGGCGCTTGAACACCAGCCGGTCGCCCTCCAGAGTGGCATGGATGTTATCTCCCGGTGAGAACTGGCTCTCGAGGATCTGCTGCGCCAGCGGGTTTTCAACCTCCTGCTGAATGGCCCGCTTGAGCGGCCGGGCGCCGTACACCGGGTCAAACCCGGTCTCGGCCAGCTTGTCCAGCACCGCATCGTCCAGGCTCAGCGTCAGATCCCGTTCGGCCAGGCGCTTGCGCAGCAGGTCCAGTTGAATATCGGCAATTCCCCGGATCTGCTCCCGAGCCAGCGGATGGAAGACCACCACTTCATCGACCCGGTTGATGAACTCCGGGCGGAAGTGGCTGCCCACCACTTCCATCACCGCACTCTTCATGGCCTGGTAGCGGTTTTCGTTGGCCACTGAATCGTCCTTGGGCTTCTCCCCGTCAAAGCTGACGGAATCGTAGGAGCGATCTTCGGCCAGATCCTGAATGCGATCTGACCCCAGGTTGGAGGTCATCACAATCACGGTGTTACGGAAATCCACCGTGCGCCCCTGACCATCGGTCAGGCGCCCATCATCGAGGACCTGGAGCAGGATATTGAACACATCGGCGTGAGCCTTTTCCACCTCGTCGAGCAACAGCACCGAGTAAGGCCGACGGCGCACCGCTTCGGTCAGATAGCCGCCCTCTTCGTAACCGACATAGCCGGGGGGCGCGCCGATCAACCGGGCCACGGAGTGCTTCTCCATGAACTCCGACATGTCGATGCGCACCATCGCCTCCTGGCTGTCGAACAGAAATTCGGCCAGGGATTTGCACAGTTCGGTCTTGCCCACACCGGTCGGCCCCAGGAACAGGAAGGAGCCATTGGGCCGGTTGGGCTCGGACAGGCCCGCCCGCGAGCGCCGCACGGCATTGGCGACCGCCACCACCGCTTCGTGCTGCCCGATGACCCGCTGGTGCAGCGCGTCCTCCATGCGCAGCAGCTTGTCCCGCTCGCCTTCGAGCATCTTGGCCACGGGGATACCGGTCCACTTGGAAACTACCTCGGCAATCTCCTCTTCGGTCACCCGATTGCGCAGCAGCTTCATTTCCATCATGTCGACCTGGCTGGCCATATCCAGCTGCTTCTCCAGCTCGGGGATCACTCCGTACTGCAGCTCGGACATCCGCCCCAGATCGCCCGCGCGCCGGGCCGCTTCCATATCCAGGCGGGCCTTCTCCAGGCTGCTCTTGATCTCCTGGGAGCCCTGCAGCGACGCCTTCTCGGTGCGCCAGACTTCATCCAGATCGGCGTACTCGCGCTCCAGATTCTCGATGTCGGCGTCGATCTTGGCCAGACGCTTTTTGCTGGCCTCGTCTTCGTCTTTCTTGACCGCTTCGCGTTCGATCTTGAGCTGAATCAGGCGTCGCTCGAGCCGGTCCATCTGCTCCGGCTTGGAGTCGATTTCCATGCGAATCCGGCTGGCCGCCTCATCGATCAGATCAATGGCCTTGTCCGGCAGTTGACGGTCGGTGATGTAGCGCTGGGACAGCTTGGCCGCGGCGATAATGGCCGAGTCGGTAATATCCACCCCGTGGTGCACCTCATAGCGCTCTTTCAGGCCACGCAGGATAGCAATGGTGTCGGTTTCGCTGGGCTCGTCCACCAGCACCTTCTGGAAGCGGCGCTCCAGCGCGGCATCCTTTTCAATATGCTGGCGGTATTCGTTGAGCGTGGTGGCACCCACACAGTGCAGTTCGCCCCGGGCGAGAGCCGGTTTGAGCATATTGCCCGCATCCATGGAGCCTTCGGCCTTACCGGCACCGACCATGGTGTGCAGCTCATCGACAAAGAGGATGACCTGCCCCTCTTCTTTGGACAATTCCTTGAGCACAGCTTTCAGCCGCTCTTCGAAGTCGCCCCGGAATTTGGCGCCGGCGAGCAGACTGCCCAGATCGAGCGACAGCAGGCGTTTGTTTTTCAGCCCTTCGGGCACCTCGCCATTGACGATACGTTGGGCCAGGCCCTCGACGATGGCGGTTTTACCGACACCGGGCTCGCCGATCAGCACCGGGTTGTTTTTCGTGCGCCGCTGCAGGACCTGAATGGTGCGACGGATTTCATCGTCCCGGCCGATCACCGGATCCAGCTTGCCGGCCTCGGCCTGGGCGGTCAGATCCAGGGTGTATTTTTCCAGCGCCTGCCGGTTGCCTTCGGCATCGGCATTATCGACGGTTTCCCCGCCGCGTACCTTCTCGACGGTCTGCTCCAGGCTCTGGGCATCGCCAAACTTCTTCAGTAGCTTGCCCAGTTGGCTGTCGCCATCGAGCATCGCGGCCAGAAGCACCGATTCACTGGAGACAAACTTGTCCCCGGCTTTCTGGGCGCGCCGGTCGGCCATATTGAGCAGTCGCCCCAACTCCTGGGACATGCCCACATCGCCGGTGGGCGCTTCCACATGCGGCAAGTGCTCCAGCTCTTTGGCCAGCTCGTTGCGCAGCCCGGTCATATTGAAACCCGATTGCGCCAGGAGCGAGCGCACGGTGCCGCCCTGCTGATCCAGCAGCGCCTGCAACAGGTGGTAGGATTCGAGCTGACTGTGGTCCCGGCCCACGGCCAGGGACTGAGCATCAGACAGCGCCGTCTGTAACTGGTTGGTCAATCGATCAATTCGCATGGATATGCCTCACTTATTCCGCAATCACTAATAACCCCATTATGGTTAAGGAAATGGGGGCACAGTGGTGAAAAAGCAAGGGAGGCGCTCTTCGAAGCGCTAGGAGTTGATCCAGATCAAGCTCGCCATCCGGCCTGTCGTCCCATCGCGGCGGAACGAGTAAAAACGCTCAGAGTCACGATAGGTGCAGTAATCGCCACCGTAGACCCGGGTCAGCCCCAACGCCTGCAATTCGGCCCGCGCCAGCGCATAGAGATCGGCCCGAAAATGCAGCGGTCGCTCGGAGGGGCAGAAAGAGGCCGCCACCTGATCTGCATGCTCGGCATTGCGCGCCGCCTCGAAAAACGCCTCCAACACCTCCACTCCCACTTCAAAATGCTCTTGGGAGAGAGCCGGCCCCAGATAGGCCATCAAGTCGGCCGAGGGCTCATTGAAGCGGGCCACGGCGGCGGCCAGCACACCACTGGCCAGCCCCCGCCAACCGGCGTGGGCCGCCGCCACGCGCGTGCCCTGGCGGTTGCACAACAGCACCGGCAGGCAATCGGCGGTCAGAACCGAGCAGGCCAGGCCCGGCTGATCGGTCACGCAGCCGTCCGCCGTGCGCACCCAGTCGTCGGCCTGAGCTTCCACCACCTGGGTGCCGTGAACCTGCTCCAGCCACTGGGGCGGCCCGGGCAGCTTCAGTGTGTTCTGCAGAGCCCGCCGGTTGTCCTCTACCGCTGGTTCACTGTCACCCACGTGATGGGCGAGGTTAAAGGAGGCATAAGCGCCTTCACTCACCCCGCCCGATCGGGTGCTGATGGCGGCCTTGACGCTCGCCGGGGCCGGCCAGTCGGGAACGATGAACTCAGGGGTCGGCATAGGTATTCTCCGTCCTTCTAATTGATGCTTCTATTTCGAAGTGTGGGCCGGGCGTTGATCAGCCCTGTTTCAGTGCCGCCAACAGCGCGAGCATATCCTCGGGCAAAGGGGCCGTCCACTCGCAGTAATCACCCGTGGCCGGGTGTTCCAACCCCAGGGTCGCGGCATGCAGCGCCTGACGGGGAAAGCTTTTCAGTGCCTGGATCAGCTCTTCGCTGGCCCCCTTGGGAATCTTGAAACGTCCGCCATAAGTGCCATCGCCGACCAGCGGGTGGCGCACGTGGGCCATATGCACCCGAATCTGATGGGTGCGACCGGTTTCCAGCTTGACCCGAATATGGGTGTGGGCCGCAAACCGCTGCACCAGACGATAGTGGGTCACGGCGCGCTTGCCGCCGGTGTCGACCACGGCCATCTGCTTGCGCTGCTGAGGGTGGCGACCAATGCGCGCATCGACGGTCCCGCCGCCGGTCATGGTGCCAATGGCCACCGCTTCATATTCCCGGCTGACGACACGCTCCTGCAACTGGTCCACCAGATCGGTGTGGGCCGAAAGGGTCTTGGCCACCACCATCAGGCCGGTGGTGTCTTTATCCAGCCGGTGGACGATACCGGCCCGGGGCACCGATTCGAGGGCCGGGCTGTGGTGCAGCAACGCATTGAGCAGGGTACCGGTCTGGTTCCCCGCCGCCGGGTGCACCACCAGACCGGCCGGCTTGTTGATCACCAGCAGCTCTTCGTCTTCATAGACGATATCCAGGTCGATCGCCTCGGGCTGCCAGTTGCCCTGGGGCTCCAGCTCGGCTTCGAGTGCCAGTGCCTCTCCGCCGATCAGGCGCTCCTTGGGCTTGGCGATGCGGCCGTTGAGCATCAACTGGCCGTCCCGGATCCAGGTTTGTAGCCGGGCACGGGAAAATTCGGGGAACAAGCTGGAGGCAGCCTGGTCGAACCGCATACCGCCCATTTCGGCGGGAACACGGGCATTCTGTTGTAATTTATCGGCCATGGGGCGCGATCACCTCTGTTTGTCGACGAGCTTGCGGACGCTTTGGTATCCGCACGCTCTGTGTTTTAATAGCCCGCTGTCTGCGGTCGGCAATGATACAGGCCCGGCTGACATTTGAATCGTAAACGAGTTTTAACCCTATGCGAGCCCTGCAACTGTTGATATTCGGCGGCCTTTTTGCGCTGGCAGCCTGTTCCACTACCGACCCCGCTGATCAGTATACCAGTGAGGCCGACCTCTATGAGGCGGCGCAAGAGCAGCTGAACCGGAGCCGGTGGGAAACGGCCATCAGTAACCTTCAGGCGCTGGAAGAGAATTTCCCCTTCGGCACCTATGCCGAACAGGCGCAACTGGAGCTGATTTACGCCTATTATCGCTCCGGTCAGCCGGAAATGGTCGCCGCGACGGCGGATCGCTTCATCCGCCTGCATCCTCAGCACCGCAACACCGACTACGCCTATTACATGAAGGGCCTCAGCTCTTTTACCGAGGGTAAGGGCATGTTCGAGCGGGTGATCCCGACGGATCTGACCCAGCGCGACCCGGGGGCGGCCCGCGAATCCCTGTCGCATTTCGCGCAGCTGCTCGCGCGCTACCCGGACAGTATCTACGCGCCCGACGCCAAACGCCGGATGCTCTACCTGCGCAACCTCCTGGCCCGCTATGAAATTCATGTGGCCAACTACTACTTCAAGCGCGGCGCCTATCTGGCGGCAACCAACCGCGGGCGCTATGTGCTCGAGAATTACCACCGCAGCCCGGCCATGCCCGACGCACTGGCGGTGATGGTACAGGGTTATCATCTATTGGACATGCCCGAGTTGTCGGATCAGATGCTGGAAGTGCTCAAGCTCAACTACCCGGATCACCCGGCGCTGAATGACGACGGCAGCTTTGACTTTCAATACCGCGCCGATGACGGCGGCCGCAGCTGGTTGAGTCTGGTGACGTTCGGCCTGTTCGACAAAAGCGAGCCCGCGGGCTTTGACAGCCGGGAGCGGTACAATCCGGAGTATCAGGATTCGCCCACACCCAGACCGGGCGATGCCTGATCGACGACCCGAGAAAGCCCGCCCAGCGCGGGCTTTTTTGTGCCCGCCTATTCGCCCAGCTTCCAGCCCGAGGTGATCGGGTAGCGCCGGTCGCGGCCAAACCCGCGCTGAGTGATCCGGACCCCCACGGGGGACTGACGGCGTTTGTACTCGTTCAGGTCCACCAGTCGTACCACCCGCTCAACGTCCTGCCGGGCAAAGCCCTCGGTGATGATCGCCTCGGCACTCAGATCGTGCTCCACATAGCGCTCCAGGATCTGATCCAGCTCCTCATAGGGCGGCAGGCTGTCTTCGTCCTTCTGGTCGGGCGCCAGCTCGGCCGAGGGTGGGCGGGTAATGACCCCGGGAGGAATGACCTCTCCCAACGTGTTGCGGTAACGGGCCAGGGCAAAAACCAGCATTTTGGGCACGTCTTTGAGGGCATCAAAGCCCCCGGCCATATCGCCATAGAGGGTGGAGTACCCTACCGCCAGCTCGCTCTTGTTACCCGTGGTCAGCACCAGGTCGCCCTTTTTATTGGACCAGGCCATCAACAGCACGCCCCGGCATCGGGCCTGCAGATTTTCCTCGGTGGTATCGCGCTCAGCGCCGGCAAACACCGGCTCCAATGTGCTCATGAACGCTTCGTACATGGGCTCGATACTCAGAGAGTGGTAGGCCACCCCCATCCGCCGGGCCTGCTCGGCCGCATCAGTCTGGCTCATCTCGGAGGTATAGCGAAACGGCATCATGATCGCGGTCACCCGCTCGGGCCCCAGCGCATCCACCGCGATGGCCAGCGTCAACGCCGAGTCGATTCCCCCGGACAGCCCCAGAACCACCCCTCTGAAGCGGTTCTTGTTCACATAATCGCGGGTGCCGGTTACCAGGGCGTTATACACCGAGTCCAGGTCCTGTTGTTGCGGTGCCAGAGCCTGATGGCCCATGTGGACCTGGCCCTCGTGCCAGCTGGTCTGCAGTAGCTCCAGCGACTCTTCCCAGGCCGGCAGACGGCGGCACAGCTCCCCGGCGGCATTCACCGCCACCGAGCCACCATCGAATACCAGCTCATCCTGGCCGCCCACCTGGTTCACGTAAACAATGGGCATATGGCCCTGACGGGCCCGTTCAGCCAGCAGCTGTTCGCGCTCGAGGGGCTTGCCCCGGTGAAACGGTGAGGCATTGAGGTTGAGCATCAGCCGGGCGCCGGCCTCGCGCGCCTGATCCACCGGGCCCGGCTGCCAGATGTCTTCGCACACGGTCAGCGAGGTCGGGATGCCTTTGAGATCAAAAACACAGGCACTGTCGCCCGGCACAAAGTAGCGCATTTCATCGAACACCTGGTAGTTGGGCAGGCACTGCTTGGCGTACTCGCACACCAACTGGCCCCCGGCAATGACCCCCGCCATATTGAACACCCGGCCGGCCACCACGCGTGGATAACCAAGCACCAGAGTAATCGTCAGGTCGGCGTTCTTGATCTGATCCAATGCCCGGTCGACCCGAAGTGCCATACTCGGGCGCAGCAGCAGATCTTCCGGCGGATAGCCGGACAGGGTAAGCTCGGGAAACACAATCACATCGCCCCCCCGCTCTTGCGCCTCACGCGCCCAATGGATCACCTTTTCGGTGTTGCCGGGGATATCTCCCACCAGGGGGTTGATTTGAGCCAGCGCGATACTCAAACTTGACATAATCGTGTCCGCTTCCTGATAAACTGAAAAGCCTGCATTGTCCGCCAATTGGCGTCGCGACGCAAAGCCATCAGTCCCATAACCCGAGCGATTTCATGGCCCTAGCCGACTCCGTCATCAACCGCGCCTCCAGTTACAACAACTATGATCTGCTGCGCGTTTACACCTACTACCGGACACTGTTGGGCAGCCTCCTGTTGCTGATGTTTCAGGGCGATATCGCGCCCAACATTCTGGGCAACGATCACCCCGACATTTTCCTCACCACTTCCATCACTTACACGGCTCTGAATATTGTCACGCTCGGACTGCTTTGGCGGGCCAAGTTTCTGCCCTCCATCCAGCAGTCATTCGTATTGCTCGTGGTGGATGTCGCCGCCATTGCGCTGCTGATGTACGCCAGCGGCGGGGCCTTGAGTGGTCTGGGGTATCTGCAATTGGTGGTCGTGGCCGCCGGCGGCATGCTGTTGCCGGGGCAGTTGGCCGTACTGCTGGCGGCACTGGCCAGCATCGCGGTCATCGGCGAGAGCGTGGCCCGACTCTGGCTACAATCAATCGACAACCAGACGCTGTTTTCGGCCGGCACCCTGGGCGCTCTGCTGTTCATCACCGCCCTGACCTTTCAGTATCTGAGCCGGAAGATCCGTACCAGCACCCAGGAGGCGCTCGAGCAGGCCGAGCAGGCCGCGCATCTGCAAAAGCTGGCACAGCTGATCGTCGAGCGCATGCGCACAGGAATCGTCGTGCTCAACCGACACCGGAAGATCGAGCTGTTCAACCGCTCGGCGGCCGACCTGTTGGGCATGCATCCGTCTGAGGCCTCTTCGACACCGCTGGAGCAGATTCCCCTGCTCTGTCAACAATTCGAGCGCTGGCAGGAGGGCCAGCAGATCTCACCGATCGTCAAGCTGGATGAGGGCTCAAACCGGGAGGTCAAAATCAATTTCGCTCCGCTGGCCACGGAATCAGACGCCGAAACCCTGATTTTTGTGGAAGACAACCGGCTGATTACCCAACAGGCCCAACAGCTGAAGTTGGCGTCCCTGGGCCGGCTGACCGCCAGTATTGCCCACGAGGTGCGCAACCCACTGGGCGCCATCAGTCATGCCAGTCAGCTACTGGGCGAATCGGAGCAGATTTCGGAAGACGACCGTAAACTCCTGCGTATTATCGACAACCACAGCAAGCGGGTGAATCAGATTATCGAGAACGTGTTGCAGCTGTCCCGGCGTCGCAATTCACAACCGCAGCGCGTGCTGCTGCAGGAATGGCTGCCGCAGTTTGTTGAAGAGTACGGCGCCGGGCCGGGCGCTTCGGCGGAAATAGAGCTGTCGCTGAAAAACAAAGACATTACCGGGAAGTTTGATCCGGGCCAACTCCAGCAAGTGCTCACCAACCTGTGCGACAATGGACTGCGCTACAGCCGCGAGGCGACGGGGCAGAACCAACTCCTTCTGGAGGCCGGCATTGAGCCGCGCACCCAGCAACCTTACATCCGCGTAGTGGATTGGGGCCGAGGCATTGACACCGAACAGCGCAAACATATCTTTGAGCCCTTCTACACGACCGAGAATACAGGGTCCGGGCTCGGGCTGTTCATCTGCAAGGAGCTTTGCGAAGCGAATCAGGCTCTAATACACTACCAGCGCACCGACGAGGGGCTGAGCTGCTTCCACATCCAGCTGGCCCATCCGGAGCGGGCCGTATAATGCACCCAGACAATTCAGTTGACAGTGACTCATGAACAATAAACGCGCCCTGGTCATCGACGACGAACCCGACATCCGAGAGCTGCTGGAAATCACGCTTGGACGCATGCGCATTGACACCCACAGCGTGGAAAACCTGGCTCAGGCCAAACGCTTACTGGCGGACAATCACTACGATCTCTGCCTGACTGACATGCGTCTGCCCGATGGCAATGGCCTGGATCTGGTCGAGCACATTCAGCAATATTACCCGCGCCTGCCGGTGGCCGTCATTACGGCCCACGGCAGTATCGATGCCGCGATCGAATCGATGAAGGCGGGCGCCTTTGATTTTGTATCCAAACCCGTCGACCTGACAGCCCTGCGCAAGCTGGTGACCACCGCCATTCAATCCAGCGAGCTCCCCCCGAGCCCCCTGCCGGGAGAGTGTCTGATCGTCGGCCAATCCCGGGCGATTCAGGACCTGACCACCAGCATCCAGAAACTGGCCCGATCCCAGGCGCCGGTTTATATCTCGGGAGAATCCGGCGTCGGCAAGGAACTGGTGGCACGCTCTATCCATAAACTGGGCCCCCGCGCCAAAAGCGATTTTGTCGCAGTGAACTGCGGCGCCATACCGCGCGAGCTGATGGAGAGTGAGTTTTTTGGTCACAAGAAAGGCAGCTTTACCGGCGCGCATCAGGACAAAGCCGGGCTCTTTCAAAGCGCCGAAGGTGGGACCCTGTTTCTGGATGAGGTGGCCGATCTGCCGCTGGATATGCAGGTCAAATTGTTGCGCGCGATTCAGGAGAAGGCCATTCGGCCGGTGGGCGGCCAGGCGGAAATCAAAACCGATGTGCGCATCCTCTGCGCCACGCACAAGGCGCTGGAGCTGGAGGTGCAGCAGGGCCGTTTCCGGCAGGACCTTTTCTATCGCCTGAATGTGATTCAGTTGCGGGTGCCGCCCCTGAGAGAACGCAAAGAGGACATCGCGATTCTCGCCCGTCACACGCTGCAGAAACTGGCCAAAGAGGTGAACCTGCCCACACCACAACTCAGCCAGAGCGCGCTGAAAAGCCTGTGCGAGTACCCCTTCCCGGGCAACGTGCGCGAGCTGGAAAACATACTGGAACGGGCGTTCACCCTGTGTGAAACCGAAGTACTCGATGCCCCCGACCTGCACCTGCCTTCGGACACCGTACCGCTGAACACCCCGGCAGATCAGACGCCAGCCGGAAACACTGGCTCTGCCATCAACCATCCGGCGAACTGCGCCAATTACCCTTCGCTCGATGCCTACCTTGAAGAAATCGAGAAGGACATCCTCTGCCATTCCCTGGAAGAGGCCAAGTGGAACAAAACCCAGGCGGCCAAGAACCTGGGCATCAGTTTCCGTTCACTGCGGTACCGACTCAACAAGCTCGGGCTGGACCGGGACTAAGCCTCAAAAACCACGCTTGAAAACCAGTCTACCAGCAGTCGGCGGGCGCACGGCGCCCCGTGTGCGCCAGCGACATATCATCGCACTCGTCGTCGTTGGTCTGGGGGGGCCTCACCGGCGTCGCGACCAGAGTAAACGTCGTGGCGCTAATGCTGCCGGCCTCATAGTCCACCTCGTACATCCCTTCACTGGAGTCGATCACCCCCGCGTCCAGCTCTGTGTGCACACCACACTCATCAGAGTTATAAGCGCTGTAGGTGGTGTAACAACGCTGCAATCGCTGCGCCACGTCGTTGAGCGCGGATTTGGCATCCGAGCGGTTGCTGCGCATGACCTGGCCGGTGTAAGAATTGTAGGCCAGTGCTGCCAGCAGCCCGATAATCGCCACCACCACCATGATTTCGATCAGGGTAAAACCTTTCTGTTTCATTCGTTGCATCATCAACCCTTAATTAAGATTTCTCATCGAATCTGCTGCCAAGACTGGCGGCCGATAGCGCTTTCCGGCCAATCCAATGGCGTCCCACCGCCGCCACCGCCGCCGGATCCATCACCGTCTTCCCCGGAGTCTTTTTCATCAAACGCCTTGCCGTCCGAGGTATTCAGAAACGCAAGCCCCGAACTGGCGTCCACTACTCCGACCAGAGGCGGCCCCAGAATCATGGAGTTCGTCTGCACGAACTCTTCCAGTAAGCGCTCGTCATTATCAAAGGGCGTGCCGACCGCAATCAGGTCCATCAACCAGCTGGTGCCGCCATACTCACAGGGAACATCCGACGGATTGATGGTCGCAAACAACAACCGGTCGAACAGCAACATCGGAGTTTCAATCACTCGCTCGCCATCGACAAGATCGAAGTCCAGGAACCAGCCCTCGTCCTCGGCCCAGTCCATGCCAAAGTCGTCCTCAACCGTTCTGTTGGACTCCGCCGTATCCCAGGCCAGACCTTTTTCGTGCAGGATCTCGGTGCGAGCGGTTGTATAGGTCAGTGCCACCCCGGTATCCGCAATACCATAGAAACTGTTGGTGTGGGAAATATCGCCGTTGTCCCCGCTATCGAGGTATTTGCCGGTGCCGAAATAGACCATCACCGCGTTATCCTTGGCGGAATTGAACCCGAGCTCCGGCGCCGCCGTGATCGGCTGAAACTTGCCGTCCGCATCTTTGGCCGTAAACAGCGGCTTGCCCGCCAGACCCAGCTTCCAGTTACCCGTGGTTTCATCATTCAGATCAAACCGCCAGATATTCCCCTGGAGATCCCCGGCGTAAGCCCGTTCAATAGTACCGTCCCGACCGGGAAGCAGAGACACGCCTGACAGCCCCGTAGAAGCGTCACCCGCCGACAGCTTGATGCCGGGCAAAGCGGGGCTCTCCAGGTCCAGCGCGAACAGATGACCACCACCGGTGGTATAGCCATTACCAAACACGACCATCCACTTGCCATTGGCCATACGGGCCACCACCGGCTCCCCCATGATGTACCCCAAGCCTTGCTCATTCTCGCCGGTATAGTCAAAAATCACTTCCGGGTAGTCCGGGTCCGTGATATCGAGGGCGTAAATGCCCTTACCACCGGCTCCCAGGGTGCCCACCGCCACAGTTCGCCAGGCCCCATCGAAGTACGCATCAGAGACGGTCACCGGGCCATCGACCGTGTAGCGGTGGCCATTGTCGGCCCGGCCATAGCTCGGCATCGTCAGGTTGGGCAAAGAGTCATACACACCCAGAGGAATATAGGCAAACCGCTCCTGCAGCACCTTCCCGGTACTGTCATCCGCGTAGAACGAGTGCAGCATACCGTCGTTGGCCCCCACCAGTATTGACGGTGCCCGGTCTCGCTTGCTCGCCAGGTAGGTGGTATAGGCGGCCCCCAGGTCGCCTCCCAGACGGGAGTACCCATGGTCGCGCTGGCCATAGTGGACCGGGCTGGAGTTGACAATATCGCCCAGGATCTGATCCCGCTGACGCAACTCATCAATGCCTTCGCTTCCCTGGTCTCCACGCACCCAGTTGAAACGGTTCTCAGCACTGATCGCCGAGCCCGCCAGGTCAAAAACGGCCCGCTGTGCATCCGAAACCAGCGACCACTCAAATTTGACCTGATTGCCGGTCTCCGAGTTGAGGGTATAGATGTGCCTGGCGACATAGCTGATATCCGCGAACGCCTCCACCGTGGTGAAAGGATCACTGATATCGATAAAGCCGTCGGCTCCGACCGGGAAAGCTCTGACCTCCCCGGACCAGTCGGTGCTGCTGAAGCGCGCCTGGTACAGAAAATCGTCTTTGCTCAAGCGGGTTGAGTTGGTTGCGACCGAGGAGGCGGCCCCAATACTGTCAGCCACCCGACCGAACGCCGCCCCCAGAGACTCCTGCAAGGCCTGAGGATTACGGGCTTCGGAGTAGGTGTCGGGGTCCTCGATATCGCGGATGTCTTCCTCGGTCATGTCATCATCCGGATAGCCACCCCATTTTGCCGCGTAAAACAGAGGCGGTTCGAGCCGCTGTGTCGATGCTTCCTGGACGATATAGGTATTGGTCGTGGCCGTATCCGAACTCTGGCAGTCAGAGCAACCATTGATCACCGCGCCGGCAGGCGCTGTCTCATCGGTGTAGGTAAAACCATTCATTCCCGAGTGAGCATGAAAACCGTCGGTGCTGGTACCGCTCAGCACATAACCGAACCCCAGCGGACGTTCTGAGGACTCATCGATAACGTTGGTTGTAATGGTCAAGGTCCCCGAGGTCAGCACATAATCAAGAATGCCCCACATGTCGGAGTCATAGTCGCCCCCCTGCTCGGCCGCTTCCCAGTTGATGTACAGTTTGCCCTTACTAGAAGCATCGGTACTGGTCTGGGACACAATCTTGAAGTCGACGATGGCACAGTTGCCCTCAGAGTTGCCGGCTTCATCCGTCTCCTGGTTCTGGCACGCGGGCAATATGTTCACAACCTGACCTTCCGCGCCGCCGGGAACCGGAACGGTCACCGAGGGTGTCGCCGGCGAGAGCGCTACACCATAGGTTGTCACCTCCTGAGTGTTTTCCTTCAGATCCGATCTTATACTGTTGTCTCTGGCGTAATAGGCCATGCCGGCAATGTTATAGGTGCCCTCCAGGCGCGGAGCGTCGGGGCAGGTACCACTGGCATCACTGAGATTGGATATGGTTTTCGGGGTACAAAGCTGATCGTCATCAGACGCTGTTTCTCCCACGAAAAATTCACTGCCATGAATACCTTCGGCGGCACCAATTTTGTTGACCCAGTCTTCAACGCTGCCGGTAATACCGATATCAGTGTGGTTGGGCGTCTGGCCGTCGTACGAGCTGGTGGAAGCATTGAACTGAACGACACTCAAGGGCGCGCAGTAATTTTCTGCACCGAGTGGGTCGACCCATTCAGCCGAAACCAGCCCGGATATATAGGCCGAGTCATCCGCACTGAAGGCCGTATTGGCGCTGGCGCCCGCGAGGTACCGCAGCGACTCCAGATAGATTTCTGACTGTGGGTTGCCCCAGTTGGAACAGGTTCCATCTTCAAACCCGGTCAAGCCAAACGGACAATCATCGCCACTATATAGGCCATCACCGTAGTTGTAACCATAAATCCGGAGGCTGTCGAGCGTGCCAATGATGTTCCCTGCCGTCGGAGCGGCCTTGAAGGTGCCGTCGGTCTCAACGTTGATTTCGTCCGTCATATCGCCGACATTCTTGCGTAGCACCCCACCCGATTTGTTCTTGGCATAGGAGCCGGTCAGCAGGCCGAACTGTATGCGGCCCGTCTCGCCATACTGTTGAAGCAGTCCTGTGGGTTTGAAATTGCCATCCGGGTATTTGGAGCAGTTGTCTTCGAAAAAACCGGACTCACACACGGACACCCGGACATTGTAGTCTCCGCTGCCCAGACCCACATCATCCTGGTCCGGGCTGCTGGAAGAGGCATAAATTCCCGTCAAAGTGGAATCATTGTTGTTTTGACCATTGCCACCACTGACATCATCCGCCCAGCGGCACTGCCAGCGCTCATTACTGGCCCACAACGAGTAATTCCCTTTGGCGACCCTCAACAGAGGAGGCGAACTCACCGTCTGTGACTCTCCGGTTCCCTCAGTGGTATTGCAGATGGTTATGCCACTGGCCTGGCTCCGCTCGACACCGCTCGTCACTGTGAAAGGAACGAGCTTGTTAATATCCGAACCGTTATAATACTTGGCAAAGGAGTGAGCATCGTGGGGAATGAAAGCGCGTTCCAGAACGGTTCGCTCTGCGGTGTCGACCTGGCGAGACCCGCCATAGAGAATTTTCCTGACCGCATCCATACGGGTCATGGTGGCCCAGTTCAGAAAGTTGCCATTCCACTTTGAGCTGCAATAACCTTCACTATCAACAGCACTGCTTGGCTCGTAAACACCGTCGCTGTAGTCGTAGCAGGTTTCACTGTTGAAGTAACCAAAATAGGTATGACTGTGAACATAGGTGGTGTCCGCCAGACCGTCCTCGGTCAAGTCGGAGTAATCATCGTAAAGCTTGAAGTACAGCTGATGATCATTTGACATGTTCAGCATCATGATGGGCCGAACGGGCGCAGACAGAAACAGCGGGTCCTGCGCATCGGCAGGCACAAATTCGTTCGCGGTCACCGAATGAGCGCCCAGAGCACAGGAAAGGAGTATGGCTGCGGAGGCAGACACCCTCTTTACGGCTGATAATTGACTCATCTCCACCACCTCTGGCTAATTCAGTTTGACATAGTTGGATTGAACAACGGCATCACTGTTCCCGGTGGCACCCACGCCCCGACTGCTGACCCGGTAGAAATTGACATTGATCGGGATAGAGTCCCTGGCACTCATGCTTAACATCCGCTTCAGGTCATATTCGGACACATCGACTTTCTCAACGACGTACCGGGGCTGCTCCTTCACCCCTTCAAGATCAAAGCCAACTTCTCTGGCCGCGGCCCAGTCTTCCGCCGTCCAGGCTTCAATTCGGACTTTTCCGGACGCGCCCAGGTCCATAACGAGACCGGGGGTTGAGCCGTCAAAGTCCGTTTCTTCCAGGGTGGTTGCTTCAACATACTCTTCAGCCGCTCCCAAGCCCGCTTCGGAGGCCTGAAACGCCACGTTGCGATCGCGCATGTTGCCCGCCATGATTTCCTGCAGGCCACTGCCACGAATGGCGGCCAGACCGACGATCGTCATCAACAGGACCATGATCAGGCCCATGAGCAAGACCGCTCCGCGCTGTCGTTCAGCGCACGCCACTCGACATTCTCTCTTCGCCATCATTTCGATACTCCCGGCTTAGTTGTCCAGTCGCCCGCGTATGCCCACGGTACTGGTAAAAATCTGGCGCATGCGACCGTCGGTGAAGGTCAGCTCCTCCCCGGCAAAGTCCAGTGTTTGAGACTCGGGCAGGACATTTGGCTGAGCGCCCTGCAATAACAGATACAACCGTACTGACCGCACATTGTCCCAATCCGTGGCGGCCATGGCCGATTGAGCCCTGTAGGTATCAGGCACACCGTCTGGAGCGCCAATATCCAGCCCGTAATGGATCGTCATGTCCTCCACGCCTTCAATCAATTCGACCGGAGTCTCCTCTCCCACCTGCTTCCAGAGACTTCTGACCGGCGCCGCACCATCGGGCGAAAAATCACTGTCGGCAACATAGTAGGCAATCGTATTGAGAGCCATGATCCGTGAACCATCGGCGTAGCCCTGGTCGCCGAGCGTATTATCAACGTTTGAGCGAACGCCGGAGCCCCCACCTTTACTGTGAGCAATCGTCGGTTTGCCGCTACTGTTGGAGATGGTGACGGCGCGAAAGACCCGTCCTTTCGTACAGTCGGTAATCACCCCGACCTGATTTGCACAAAAGCCGACACCAACCAGGCATTTATCGGAGACCTCCCCGTCCACCTTCAAGTTGGCGTTGGTAGCCTGCTCGTGCTCTTCGATAATGGGAACACCCTCGCCGGATGCCCGGCGGATGACGAGCACATCCGTGTCAGCTGCCGGCGCCAGAGTTCCCGGCGCATCGGCCGCCGCGTAGCCACGGATCGCCTCGCTGAATTCATACTTATAGTCATCCGACTCGTCACCAGAGTCCAGACCAAGGGTGATTTCGGCATTATCACTGGCACAGCCCATATATCCGGCCATGCGGATATCCTGGGCCAGGAAGTCAACCGCCATCCGGCCGCCCTCCTGAATCCGCGAAATCGCCTGCTGATGACTGTAGGTTGTGCGGCTGGTCAGGAACATCTGCACGACGCCCGTCATCAACACAATCCCGAGCGTGAGTGAGATCATCAGTTCAATCAGTGACAGGCCTTTCTGTTTATACATCGCCCTGGACCTCATATTCGGGTTTCATAAGTGAACGTCGTGGTTTCCTGCTCTTCATCAGGCGCCTCCTCACTATCGGCCAGGCTGTCCTGCTCAATCCACTCGAGCGTGACGGTGCAGACACGATCAGCGCAGTCGACCGCACCTTTGCCGCCGGGAAGCGTACGCTCTACCGCCGTCAGCCACTCGTTGAGATCCCTGCTAGCCAGGCCACCGCCGGTCCCCGGCTTGGTATCCTCAAGGCCATGGTCATAACTGCCCAGCTGCCCTTGATTGATCCGCATCCGATCCAGAATGTCATAGGCCATGACATTCGCCTGGGAACGGAGGTAAGCGCTGTGGTTGAACTGCAGAGAACGGGACTGCAGGGCGCCCATGGCCAACAGCGAGGTGGCCAGAATCAATACCGTGACCAGCACCTCGATCAACCCGACGCCGCGCTGCTGCTTAATACCGGAACTCAACATAAGCTTACTCACCCTCAACAGTTCACCCGCCGCATCTGCACTGAGCCCGACACACCCACTCTGATGGCCCGCGCGGCATTGCCCGTGCAGCTCTCATGCTTCGCGGTGGCATTCACGGGGACATTGTCATTATTGATTCGAGCCAGGCCTCCCATGCTGACAAACCGGACAAAATCGGTAGCGCTACCACCACGTGTCACCTCAAGTGTCATTTCATTGTTGGCCGGATCCCAGTAACGCAGTACCTCTCCCACCGTCACGCTGGCATCCGTGGTGTTAGCCGCCTCATCGACGAAGGCCAGCCAACCATTGGTCCAGTCGCTGCCACAGCCGGTGCCCGCGTCATTGCTCGCACAAACAGACACCGAACCACTGCGCTTGACTGCCTCACTGCGCACATAATTCAGGGCCGTGGCAAACTCTTCACCGAAAGTGAGCGAGCGGTTATTGCGGATCTGATCGGTGAAACTGGGGATGGCAAAGCCAAGAATAATGGCCAGCACCAGAAGCGTGACCAGCATCTCTATCAGGGTAAACCCTCGCATCGAGCGGCCAGATTTGCATATTTGACGCATATAACAACAACTCTTGTTTTGGCCTAATGAGGCATGGCCCGGTTGATAACCATTCGGTCTTAGCCGGCGCTGGACGCCCGGATTTTCGACCTTTATATTACGCAACGCTACCACAGCCCGCCGGACACCGCGCAGCGACTCGCGACATGTGGTCATCATGGATGTATGAACGGCGCCCTAGTGGGCTGCACAGCCCACTAAGTGGCGCACAGCGACATCAAGGAGGAAAATTATGTCACAGCGTGGTTTCACCCTGCTGGAACTGCTTATCACTCTGATCATTCTTTCCCTGCTGCTTGCCTGGGGCATCCCCAGCCTGCAGAGCCAGATTCACCAGACCCAGACCCGTACGGCCACACTGAGCCTGTACGAAGCCATTCAGACCGCCCGCGTGCGAGCCATCACCCGCAATGGCCGCGCGACGCTCAGGGCAAAGGGAAACTGGGATCGGGGATGGGAGCTGTTTGACGACCTGAATCACAACGGCGAGCGGGACCCGGGTGAGGCGCTTATCCTAGAGCATCAGACGCCAGGGAGCGATATCCGCATTAGCGGTAACAGCAAAGTGTCGCGCTATATTTCTTACATTGGAACAGGCGAGAGCCGACACGCCACCGGCACCCCGCGCGGCGGATTTCAGGCGGGGACCATCACGATCTGCCCGGAGGCGGGAAGCGAAGGGTATAAGCTGGTCCTGGCCCGCATGGGAAGGGTGCGACAGCAGGTGATCGACGCCGAGGAGTGCCTCGACGCCTGAGGGTGACGTTGAGGCTACTTAGCGCAGCTCCCGGGGCAGACTGAAGCTGATGTTCTCAGGAATGCCCGCCGCCTCTTCGGCGGTCTGTGCTCCCCAGCCGCGCAACTTCTCAACGACCTGATTCACCAGCACTTCCGGGGCCGAGGCACCGGCGGTAATGCCGATGCTGAGCTTGTCGTTGAGCCATTCGCGCCTGATGCACTCCGGCCCGTCAATCAGGTAGGCCTCGGTACCGCAGCGCTCGGCCAGCTCCTTGAGCCGGTTGGAATTGGAGCTGTTGTGAGAGCCGACCACCAGTACCAGATCGCACTCCAGGGCCAGCTGACGCACGGCATCCTGGCGATTGGTGGTGGCGTAACAGATGTCGTCTTTGCGCGGCCCCAGGATCTCGGGAAACTTCTGCCGCAGCGAATCAATGACCCGGGCGGTGTCATCCATGGAGAGCGTGGTCTGGGTGACATAGGCGAGAAAGTCGGGGTTCTTGACCTCCAGAGCCGCCACATCCTCTTCATCTTCCACCAGATAGATGGCCCCGCCATTACCGGCATCATATTGGCCCATGGTGCCCTCCACCTCGGGGTGACCGGCGTGGCCAATGAGGATGCACTCGCGGCCCTCCCGGCTGTAGCGGACCACCTCCACGTGCACCTTGGTCACGAGCGGGCAGGTGGCGTCAAACACCTGCAGACCCCGGTCTTCGGCCTGTTTGCGCACGGCGCGCGAGACGCCGTGAGCACTGAAAATCACGATGACGTCATCAGGCACCTGATCCAGCTCTTCGACGAAAATCGCGCCCCGTTCGCGCAGGCTGTCCACCACGAACTTGTTGTGTACCACCTCGTGGCGGACATAAATGGGGGCGCCGAAGACGTCCAGGGCCCGATTGACGATGTCAATGGCCCGGTCGACGCCGGCACAGAAGCCTCTGGGGTTTGCGAGTTTGATTTCCATGGGGTCAGTGTACCTGTGCGGGCTCCACGTTCAAAATAGCCACATCGAATATGATGTCGCGCCCGGCCAGCGGATGGTTGAAATCGATGACAACGCGCTTGTCGTCAAACTCCCGCACCACCCCCGGCAGCTCGGATTTCTGGGCGTCGGCGAAAGAGAGCATCAGCCCCTCCTCCAGCTCCAGCCCGGCGTCAAACTGGTCCCGGGGGATCTCCTGAATATTGCTCGGATTGTGCTGGCCAAAGCCCTCCTCGGGGCCCACCACCAGGGTTTCCCGGGCGCCGGCTTTCAGCCCGTACATGGCCTTCTCAAAACCGGGTAGCAGGTTGCCATCGCCCACGGTAAAGGTGGCGGGGCTCTGCTCGAAATTGGAATCGATCTCTTCACCGTCTTCCAGCCGTAGAGCGAAATGCAGGGTCACGGTGGTGCCGGGGCCTACGGGTAATTGTTCGGTCATGTGTTCTGTCCCTCTTTGTCCTTTACGAACAGCATATCAATGATCAGCAAAGCGGCGCCCCCGGTGATGGCCGAGTCGGCAATATTGAACGCCGGCCAGTAGTTGTCCTGGTAGTGCACCACGATAAAGTCCACCACGTACCCCAGCAGGACGCGATCGTAGAGGTTGCCCAGAGCGCCGCCCAGGATCAGGGCCAGCGCCAGCGCCTCGTAGCGCCGATGCGCCACCCGCGTCAGCCAGACCACCAGAACGATGCTGATCGCCGCCGCCAACACGGCGAAAAACCAGCGTTGCCAGCCGCCGGCGGTACTCAGGAAGCTGAAAGCCGCGCCGGGGTTATGCAGCAGAGTGAAGTTGAAAAAGGAAGTGAACACCACTGGCTCACCATAGGTGAGCGCGGCGGAGACCCATTGCTTGCTGATCTGATCCAGAATGATGATCACCGCCGCCAGGGCGTACCAGCGCCAGACATTGGTGGGGATTTTTAATGGCATGTTTGCGCTCGGTTCCAAAGTGATACAACAGTAGTGGAATGGTAAATGGACGGCTTGCGCCGGCACGTCAGGCGTACCGGCGCTCTTCGCCCTGCCCCTCGACATTGTCCACGCAGCGGGCGCACAGCTCCGGATGCTTGGCATCGCTGCCCACATCCGGGCGGTGATGCCAGCAGCGGCCACACTTGTCGTATTTCGATTTCTCCACCGACACCTTGAGCCCCTCGATATCGGTCAGCTCGGCTTCGGTGGCTTCGTCCAGCGGCCGTACCTGCGCAGTGGAGGTGATCAGCACAAAACGCAGCTCGTCGCCCAGTTTGGCCAGCACCTGCCGCTGTTCTTCGTCGGCATAGAGCACCACTTCCGCTCCGAGCGCACCGCCGATCTCGCCCTCGGCGCGCTTGGATTCCAACACCTTGTTGACCGCGTCCTTGACCCGGGCAATCAGCACCCAGTCTTCGGCGTCAAAATCCGATTCCGCGGCAGCCGGCAAGGCATACCATTCAGCCGCAAACACCGGGCCCTGCCGCTCGCCCGGAATCAGGGGCCAGATCTCATCGGCGGTAAAGCTCAGAATGGGCGCAATCCAGCGGGCCATGGCTTCCACCACGTGGTAGAGCGCGGTCTGGGCCGAGCGGCGCGGTAGGCCATCAGCCCGGGTGGTGTACTGGCGATCCTTGATGATATCCAGGTAAAAGCCGCCCAGATCGACTACACAGAAGTTGTGCAGCTTCTGGTAAATATGATGGAACTGATACTGGTCGTAGGCGTTGATGATCTCTTTCTGTAATTCGGCAGTGCGCGCCAGAATCCAGCGGTCCAGCGCTACCATGTCCTCGGGAGCGACCGCATGCTCGGGCTCAAAACCATTCAGGTTGGAGAGCATGAAGCGGGCGGTATTGCGGATCCGGCGGTAGGAGTCCGCGGTGCGCTTGAGAATCTCATCGGACACACTCATCTCACCGCTGAAATCGGTAGCCGCCACCCAGAGGCGCAGCACATCAGCGCCCAGCTCTTTCATGACTTTCTGTGGAGGCACCACGTTGCCCACGGATTTGGACATTTTGCGTCCTTGAGCATCCACGGTGAAACCGTGAGTGAGCACGGTTTTGTAGGGCGGTGTGCCATTCATGGCCATGGCGGTTTTGAGGGAGGACTGAAACCAGCCCCGGTGCTGATCCGAACCTTCCAGATACAGATCCGCCGGGTAGCCCAGATTCTCGCGCTGCTCCAGGACCGCATGGTGGGTCACGCCGGAGTCAAACCAGACATCCAGGGTATCGGTCACTTTCTGGTAGTGATCGGCCTCGGCCCCCAACAACTCGGCGGCGTCCAGATCGAACCAGGCGTCCATGCCGTCCTGCTCGACTTTTTTCGCCACGGCTTCAATCAGCTCGGGCGTTTTCGGATGCAGGTCGCCGGTCTCTTTGTGCACAAAGAGGGCAATGGGAACACCCCAGGTGCGCTGCCGGGAGATGCACCAGTCGGGCGAGCTGGCCAGCATGGAGTCGATACGCGCGCGGCCCCAATCCGGCACCCACTGCACCTGATCCACCGCATCGCTCACCTGCTCGCGCAGCTGGTTTTTGGTCATGCTCACAAACCACTGGGGCGTGGCCCGGAAAATCAGCGGGGTTTTGGTGCGCCAGCAGTGGGGGAAGCTGTGGGTGATTTTCCCCTGGGCCAACAGGGCGCCCTTTTCTTCCAGCAGTGCGACCACTTTTTCATCGACCTTGTAGACGTGCTCGCCGGCAAAGATCTCTACCGAATCCCGATAGAGGCCATTATCATCGATATAGTTGAGGGTGCCGATGCCGTATTTCTGGCCCACCACAAAGTCATCCATACCGTGATCGGGTGCGGTGTGAACACAGCCGGTGCCGGCTTCGGTGGTGACGTGATCGCCCAGGATGACGGGTACCTGGCGCGGGTAGAACGGATGCTGCACCTGCAGCTGTTCCAGTTCGCGACCGGGGGTGCGGCCGACGATTTCATAGTCTTCGACACCCGCGCGCTGCATGACCGACTCGACCAGGGCCTCGGCCAGCAACAGCCGCTCCCCGCCCACCTGGACCACGGCGTAATCCAGCTCCGGATGCACGCTGACGGCCTGGTTGGCGGGAATGGTCCAGGGCGTGGTGGTCCAGATCACCAGAGAAACCTCGCCCTGCCCTTTCAGTCCGGGCACAGCGTGTTCGAGGGCGTGCTGGTCGGTAAAGGCGAATTTGACGTCGATGGAGTAGGAGGTTTTGTCCTGATATTCGACTTCGGCTTCGGCCAGGGCGGAGCCGCCCACCACGCTCCAATAGACGGGCTTGAAGCCTTTGTGCAGATGGCCCTGCTCGGCGATCTTGCCCAGGGAGCGGATGATGTCCGCTTCGAACCGGTAGTCCATGGTCAGGTAGGGGTTGTCCCAGTCCCCGAGTACGCCCAGGCGTTTGAAATCCTCTCGCTGACCGTTGACTTGTCGGGCGGCGTAGTCGCGGCATTTCTGGCGGAAGCTTTTCATGTCCAGTTTGGTGCCGGCTTTGCCGTGTTTCTTTTCGACGTTATGCTCGATGGGCAGGCCGTGGCAGTCCCAGCCGGGCACGTAGGGGGCGTCAAAGCCGCTGAGGGTTTTGCTTTTGACGATGATGTCTTTCAAAATTTTGTTGACGGCGTGGCCGATGTGAATATCACCATTGGCGTAGGGTGGGCCGTCGTGCAAAATGAATTTTTCGCGGCCGGCGCGAGCCTGGCGAATCTGTTGGTAGAGTTTGTCCTGATACCAGCGTTTGAGCATTTCGGGCTCGCGCTGGGCCAGGTTGGCCTTCATGGCGAAGGCGGTATGGGGCAGATTCAGTGTCGCTTTGTAGTCGCTCATAATCGTCAGTTCGCCAAGTGTTTGTGGCTCTCAGGAATTTAGTGCACTTCGTTAGTTCGATCCGGGCCAAGTCGGGGTAATGCCTTCCAAGACTCGCCGTAAATACGTCCCTGTAGGCTCGTTTCGCGAATCCCGCGCTCGACGGTCTTGGAAGGCATTACCCCGCCTCGGCCCTCAGTGCCAGATTCAGGTTCTGTTCCGTTCGGCTTTTGGTTCAAAAAACTGTCTCGCCTGGGCAATGTCTTTTTGCAGTTGCTCGCGCAGTTTGTCTACCGATTCAAACTTCTGTTCTTCCCGCAGCTTGCCGTGAAATTCCACTTCGATCATCTGGCCGTACAGGCTGCCGGAGAAATCCAGCAGGTGCACTTCCAGTAGCGGCTGCGGGTCGCCGCTGACGGTGGGTCGCACGCCCACATTGGCGGCGCCCGGGTGAGTACGGCCATCCGGCAGGCGGGCCTTGACCGCGAAGACCCCGTGCAGGGGGGAGCGGTAGCGGCGCAGCTGTACGTTGGCCGTGGGCACGCCCAGTTCCCGGCCCAGTTGTTTGCCGTAGCCCACTCGACCGGTGATCCGGTAGGGGCGCCCGAGCAGCTGCTCGGCCAAGGCAAAGTCACCGGCTTCGAGCGCTTCGCGGATGCGGGTGCTGCTCACCCGGGCACCGGCCACTTCCAGCGTGCAGGAATCGGAGACAGTGAAGCCCTGTTCCTGCCCCACGGTCTGCAGCAGGTTGAAATCGCCCCGCCGGTCGCAGCCGAAGCGAAAGTCATCGCCAACGACGATATGGCGAATCCCCAAGCCCTTGACCAGTATCCGGTCGATAAACTCCCGGGCGGACAGCGCGCGCAGTTCGTCGTTGAAGCGCAGGCACAGGATCCGCTGCACGCCGGCATCGAACAGGGCCTGCACTTTTTCCCGCAGACGCATCAGGCGTGCGGGCGCCCGTTCGCGGGAGAAAAACTCGTGCGGCTGAGGCTCGAATATGATCACCACGGCCGGCAGGCCATGCTGATGGGCGGCGTCGGTCAGCTGGCGCAGAATGGCCCTGTGGCCAAGATGCACGCCATCGAAGGATCCGATGGTGGCCACGCAGCCCCGGTGCCGGGGGCGCAGGTTGTGCAGGCCGCGAATGAATTCTCTGGGGGCCGGATTCACAGTAATACCCGCGTGCCTCGCTCAGTCAGCAATAAGAAACGCGTGAGTATACAGCAGCCGGACAGCGGGAGTAAGGGGTGAAGGCCCGGTATTACCGGGCTCAGGCGCGATTGATCAGTTCTGCTCCGGAGCGGACCAGGTGCCTGGGCCCCTGGTCCTGATGGTAGGTATGGCGCACGCCGTCGATGGTGACGCTGACGTTGGCATACAGCTGGCGTTTGACGTGGACCCGGCAGTCGGCCCCGGCCCGCTGGCGGGCGGCGACCCGCTCGATCAGCGCCTGCAGGCGCCCGCGCCGGCGGCGCTGGGACTCCAGGGTCGTGCGGATGCGGGCCCGCTTCGTTTCAGGAACCGCTTCCGTCGTCCCCTGCTGCTCCAGTGTTGCCAGAGCATCATTCAACTTGCTCCAGTTGTGTTCGCACAACTCCTTCTCCTGACGCAGTCGGCCCAGGAGTTTGCGCTTGCGCGGCGGCTTGCCGACGATCACTTCGGTGGCCACACTGGCTTCGCTCCCCAGAACATTGGCCACCAGCGCCCGGCCGGCCCTGGCCCAGCCGCCGATGAGGCTGCCTTTGCCGCTGGGCTGCCCCAGCAACAGGTCGCGCCCGGCGCTCAGCTGGCTCTGCAGGGCGTATTCGCGCACCTCCAGGTCGCCCCCGGCCGAGGCCTCGGCCAGATTGATGAATTTGGCGCTCAGGTTGTCGCCGGCGCGCAGGCGGGTCCGTAACGTCAGCTGTCCCCGGTCATCCTGGCCGGCGTCTTCGCCCATGACACCCCCGGAGATGATCAGACTTTTGCCGGCATAGACTTCGGCTTTTTCGACCATGCCGCGCACGATCACATCCCCCGTGGCACTCACCACAAAACCACTGGTGACATCCCCCGCCACCTCCAGGGAGCCGTCAAAATCGATGTCCCCGGTCGAGAGATCCACGTTCTTCACCCTCAGGACCGGATCGACACGGACGCCCTGGCGAAGCGTGACCGGGTGGCCCTTGATCGACGCGCAAAGAATGTCGGGATCACGGGCATCCGGCTCTGTCCCCTCGCAGTCCTTGCCGTAGGGCAGCTCCTTGCCCGGTCTGGGCTCAAGCGGCTCGCCCAGGACATTGACGCCGGCCTCGCCCTGAGTGGCGGGAATTCGCCGCATCAGGGGGGTACCCGGGTCCACCACCACAAAATCGTGCAGCTGGTGCATATCCACCCGGCCCTTGTCATCCTCGACCGGCGACAGGTCCCGGTCGCCCTCGATCAGCGTCTCAAACCGGGTGTTTTCTCCGTTTTTGGGCGGGATCGCGCGGGCGATAATCTGGTGCTCGGCCTGCCCCATGGAGAGCACTTCCTCGAAGGGAATGGCCAGAATGCAGCGCTCGGGCACCCCCAGCTGCGCCAGCTCTTCCAGCAGGTAGTTGCGGGTCACGGGGCGCCCGCCCCAGGCACGGTGCAGGGTGAGATAGACCGCTTCTCTGTCATCGCTGACCTGCCATTCGGGCTGGGCGTCGCGGCGCTCTGCCACAACAAAATCCCCGGGCTGGCGGTTGTTGGCTTTTTGCACCACCGATTCCAGCGTGGCCTCGGGAGCGTGGTAAGCCCCGAAACCGGACGTTTCCAGCTGCGCCCGGAGACTGGCAACACTGACCGGCTGAGCGGCCCTGGACGGTGTCAGGTGAGCCCACACCAGAGACGATTCGGAATCAAAGCTCAAATCAATGGCGCAGGCACGCGCCTGCTCCGGGGTCTGATCGGCGGGAACCGAGGACTCCTGCTGGCCGGGTGCGGTCGCTGAACGGGGCGCACCGGGTACTGTTCTGTTGGAATTGTCGCCCATAACCACAAGCGTAGCACAGACACGACGATTTTCCCGTTTTTAGCTGTTTGTGCGGAATTCGCTGAATTTAATGCCAAAAATACGCAAACTGACACCATAAACCGAGAGTCCGGCAAAGCAGAGCAGGGTCAGGCGCCAGACCCGGTTCCACCAGTCCCAGCTCGACCAGTCACTCCACTGCCCCAACAGCGCCAGCAAAACCAGCACCATTGTGCCGTTGGCCAGCGCAAACCTCACCAGGCGTGAACCCCAACCCGGGCCGGGGGTATAGGTGTCGGAGCGGCGCAGGCCCCGATAAAGAAGGAAGGCATTCAGGTAGGCCGACACCGCCGTGGCCAGCGCCAGCCCCACATGGCCGATATTGAAGATGAAGTACAGCGGCAGCACAAACACCAGGTTCAGCACCATATTGGCGGCCATGGCGTAGATGCCGATCCGCACCGGCGTTTTCATGTCCTGACGGGAAAAATAGCCCGGCGCCAGGATCTTCACGAGCATGAAGGCCAGCAGACCCAGAGCGTAGGCCTGGAGGCTGAGCGAGGCCATCTGCATGTCCCGGGCACTGGTCTCGCCGTACTGGAACAGGGTAAACAGAATCGGCTCGGCCAGCAGCACCAGCGCCAGGGCCGCCGGCAGCGCCACCACCAACACGCTACGCAGCGCCCAATCAAGGGTCCGACTGAAGGCCGCCGGATTCTCGGCGGCATGCTGGCGCGAGAGGCTCGGGGTGATCACCGTAGCCAGGGCAATACCGAACACCCCCAGGGGCAACTCCACCAGGCGATCGGAGTAGTACAACCAGGACACGCTGCCGGTGGGCAGGAATGAGGCCAGCACGGTATCCAGCAACAGATTGATCTGACTGACCGACACCCCGAACAGCGCCGGCGCCATCAGCCAGAGAATGCGTTTGACCCCGGGGTCTTTCCAGTCGACCTTGGGAGCGGGCAGCAGATGCAGGCGCCGCAAAAACGGCATCTGAAACAGCAGCTGACAGACCCCTGCCACCATCACCCCCCATGCCAGGGCGTAGGCGGGCGTGTCCACCAGAGGCGCGGCTGCCAGGGCGGCCAGAATCAGGCTCAGATTGAGAATAACGGGAGTGAAGGCGGGAATGGCAAAGCGGTCGTAACTGTTGAGAATGGCCCCGGCGAAACCGGTCAGGGAAATCAGCAACAGGTAGGGGAAGGTCACCCGCACCATATCCACCGTGAGCGCGTACTTGTCGGGATCATTCAGCCAGAAGCCCGGCGCGAACAGGGCCGTGACCATGGGCGCTCCCACCACGGCGAGCACCGTCACCGACACCAGCACCAGCCCCAGACAGCCCGCCACCCGATCCACCAGCGCCTTCACCGCGGCGTGGGTCCCCTGGTGGCGATACTCGGACAAAACCGGTACAAACGCCTGGGCGAAGGCCCCCTCGGCAAACAGACGGCGCATGAAGTTGGGGATCTTGAACGCCACAAAGAAGGCGTCGGCCCCGGCACCAGCCCCGATCACCCGGGCAAATACCATATCCCGCAGCAACCCGAGCACGCGCGAGACCATAGTGAGCACACTCACCAACGAGCTGGAGCGCAATAGACTGGGCGCCGGTTTGGGCGAGTCGGAAGCCGATGATTTCAATTCAGACACATTCCTTCCTGCAATCAGAGATGACCCGCGCATTATCCACACTCCGGTCACCGAGATACAGTGCCAGGAAACAGAGGAGCGATACGGCACCCTGCCCGGTCGCCGCCCCCCCACGCCGGCCTTGTATGTCATAATCAGCCGTCTCGTCGTGACGCCGTTATCCGTCGCGTCATCAAAACCCATTCCGGTTTTCTGGTAGGAGCCTAGCTGTGCACCGATGCACTCCCCACCTCTTCTGCTTCTTTTTGCTGGCGTCCAGCCTCGCCAGTGGCGCCCCGCCCCTGACGGAAGAGGAGGCGGTCCGCCTCGGTCTCGAACAATCGGACGCGTCCGACCGCTGGGACGCCCACGCGGACCTTGCCCGGGGTAAGCTCGAATCCGCCGGCCGCTGGGCCAACCCCGAAATCGAATACAGCCGCGAAACCCTGGAACTGCCAGAGGGCGACTCCGAAGAGGACACCTGGTCGATCCGTCAGCGCATCAACCTGGCCGGCGTTGACGGGCTGACCCGGGAAGCGGCCCGGCACCAGTACCGGGCCGCTGGCATGCGCAACGACTACGCCCGACTGGAATGGTCTGCCGATATTCGAAGCCGCTTTTACCAGGTTCTGGCGGCCCGGCGAGACGCCGAACTGGTCGCCGACTGGCACCGGCGTTTTTCGGAGTTGACCGAAGCCATCGCACAACGGGTGGAAGCGGGCGACGCTTCCCGCTATGAACTCAGCCGTCTGCAACAGGAGCTGGCACTGCTCGACGGTGAGCGACTGCAGACGCAAGCCGAAGCGATGTCGGCCCGGGACCGACTCACGCAGCTGATTGGCGAGAGCGACCGCCCGCTGACAGGCCGCCTACTCCCGCCCCGGGCACCGGACGCCGGAGACACCCTCGCAGAGAGCCCGTTGTTGCAGGCGCTGTCAGCGGAAGCCGAGAGCGCCGCCGTGCGCGCACGCGCCGCCGAACGCCAACGCTGGCCGGAACTGACCCTTGGTGTGGGCCGCAAAGAGGTGACCGAACCCGGTTTTCAGGCCGAGGGGAATGTGGTATCCGTCGGGCTTGAGATTCCACTGTTTGATCGGAACACCGGTGAGGCCCGCACCCAGCGCAGCCTCGCGCAACAACAACGGGCAGACCGGGCCCTGGCCCGCGCCGAGCTCACTACCCGCCTCCAGACGCTGCAACGTGCCTTGAGGGCCCAGCGGCAGGCCGCCCTGGCGCTGCAACGGAACACAGAGACAGACTCAAGCTCGCTCTCGGACATCGCCGAAAGCAGTTACGCCGCCGGCGAGCTCAGCATCGCGGAACTGATCGACGCCCACCGCTCGGAACTTGACGCCCGCCGGGAGGCGCTGCAACGCGAATTGGAAGCCCGCCGCACCTATATCCAACTGAACCTTCTGATATCCAACTGAACCGTCTGACTGACAGGAGATCACCCATGATTTCAATGAAGCCCCTGATGACCCTCGCCGCACTGACCCTGGCTCTGGCCGCCTGCAGCGATGCCGAGCATCCCCATGACGATGACGCCATGCACGAGGACGAGCATCGCCATGAGGAAGGTGCCCATGATGATGAAGGTGCCCATAACGGTGATGAAGCGCACGATCACGGCGATGGAGATGACCATAGCCACGACGGTGATCACAGCCATGATGATCACGACCACGCCTCGACCGAAGCCTACTACGGGGACGAGGCCGAACAGGCCGACACCGAGGGTACAGTTACCGACGCAGAGCACCACGACGGCGACCATGACCAAGAACACGACGACCAGGAGCACGAACACCACGATGGCGACCACGAACACGGCGAAGACCACGATCATGCCCATTGATTCACGCGCCCGGGCATTGGGTCTGGGGTTGGCTCTGGGATTGGGTCTGGCTCTGACCCTGGCGGGGTGCTCCGACGCCCCGACGGATGATCATGGCCACGCCCACGGTACCGACGGCTCTCATGCGGCCCACGACGAGCACGACACCGGCGCCCGGGTCTACACCGATTTCAGTGACAGCACCGAGCTGTTTGTGGAATTTCCGGCCCTGGTCGCGGGACATGCCTCGCCCTTCGTTGCCCATGTGACCCGACTGAGTGACTTCCAGCCACTGGCCGAAGGGCGGATGGACGTGCTGATCCAGCGCGAAGGACGCTCCGTGGCCCGATTTCGGGTCAATGAGCCGGCCAGCCCCGGCATTTTCCGGCCAACCGTCACCCCCCGGGACGCCGGCGAGTTCACCCTGGTCGTAGAAGTGACTCAGGGGGAGCTGAAGGCCCGGCACACCCTGGGCCGGGTGACGGTTTTCCCGGACGCCCATGCGGCTCAAGACCCCGGCGATCATCCCGAGGGCGACATCCAATACCTGAAAGAGCAGCAGTGGGACAACCGGTTTGCCACCGAGGTGGTCCGGCCCCGGCCCCTGCGGGCCTCGGTGCCCGGTTTCGGGACCGTCACCGCCCCCGCCGATGCCGGCGCCATCGTGCGCGCCCCAGCGGACGGTTACATTGCCACGGCTCAACTGGCTCAGCCGGGCCAGCGTGTGGAGCGGGGCACCCGACTGGGCACCCTGATTCCCCGCTTGGGGAGCGAATCCGATGTGGGCAGCCTGGCACTGGCCCTGGAGCAGGCCCGCTCCCGCCTGACGCTGGCCGAAAAGGATGTCGAGCGGCTGACCGGCCTGCTGGAGGAAGGCGCCATCCCCGAGCGACGCCTGCTCGAAGCACGGCAGGCGCGCGATGTCGCCCGGACCGAATTCCAGACGGCGCGCGCCCGGGTCGAGCAGTATCAGTCCGGAGACACCGAGGCGGGCCTTGCCCTGCGGGCGCCCGTCACCGGAGAAGTCGTCGCCACCGACGCCAGCCCCGGCGCTTTCATCAGGGCCGGGGAGCCCCTCTTCCGCCTGGCCGCGCCCGAGCGGCGCTGGCTCGCCATTCGGGTTCCGGAGCGGTTTGCCGAAGCCCTGGCCCGGAGCAGTGGCGCCTGGCTCGATCACCCCGAGGGCCCGCAGGTGCTGGACGCCGAGCGGGGCGCTCGCGTGGTGCGTCACGACAGCGCGGTGGACCCGCACAGCCGTACCGCCGGCATTACGGTCGAATACCCGGCGGCCATCGGCCCCACCCTGCTCGGTGCCCGGATGCCGGCCCGGGTGTTCACCGAACCGGCCACCGACCGACTGGCCATCCCCCGCCGTGCCGTCATCGACGATGACGGTCGCGCTGTGGTGTATGTGCAGATCAGCGGCGAAAGTTTTGAGCGGCGCCCGGTCGAGCTGGGCGTGCGCGACGGGTCCTGGGTGGAAGTCCTTCGGGGCCTGGATGCTAAGGAACGGGTAGTCAGTGAAGGGGCCTACCTGGTGAAACTCGCCTCGGTGGGTGGCAGCGATATTGGCCACGGTCACGCCCACTGACCTCCCAATCTCCTAATCTCCCAACCTCCTAAACTCGCGGAGTTTTGCATGATTGACCGAATCATACGCTGGTCGCTGGGCAACCGCCTGCTGGTACTGGCCGCCGCCGGCCTGCTGATGGCTTGGGGCGGCTGGTCCTCGATGAAGGCGCCGGTGGATGTTTTCCCCGACCTGACCGCTCCCTCCGTCACCATTGTCTCGGAAGCCCACGGCATGCCGCCCGAGGATGTCGAGCGCCTGGTGACCTTCCCCATCGAGACCGCCATGAACGGCGCCGGCGGGGTCCGGCGGGTGCGCTCCAACACCGGGGTGGGCATCAGCGTGGTCACCGTGGAGTTCGACTGGGGCACGGATATCTATCGGGCGCGCCAGCGGGTCGCGGAGCGCCTGCAGAACGTATCCCGGGCATTGCCCGAGGACCTGCCACCCCCGGTGCTGGCTCCGGTCACATCGATCATGGGCGAGATTCTGTTCATCGCTCTGAGCTCCGATCGGCACAGCGAAATGGACCTGAAAACCGCCGCCGACTGGCAGGTCCGGCGGCGGCTGCTGGCCGTGCCGGGCGTCGCCGAGGTGATTCCCACCGGGGGCGAGACCCGCCAGTTTCAGGTGGTTGCCTCCCCCGAACGGCTGTCGGCTTACGGCGTCACCCTGAACCAGTTGCGCCGGGCCGTGGCCGATGCCAGCCACAACGCCTCCGCCGGTTTCCTGACCGAGAACAGCCAGGAATTTCTGATTCAGGGCATCGGCCGGGCCCGCACCATCGAGGATCTGGAGCAGGCGGTCGTGACCACCCGGGCGCAGGTGCCGGTGCTGGTGCGCGATCTGGCGGTGGTGCAGACCGGTCCGGCGCCCCGCCGGGGCACCGGCAGCTACAAGGGCGAAGCGGCGGTGGTACTGGGCATCCAGAAACAGCCGGGGGTGAACACCCTGGAGCTGACCGAGCGCCTGGATGGCGTCATCGACGAGCTGCAGGGCTCACTGCCCGAGGGCATGCGGATCGAAACCGACGCTTTCCGGCAGGCGGACTTCATTACCGTTTCCATCGACAACCTCAGCGCGGCGCTGCGCGACGGGGCCATTCTGGTAGTGGCCATCATGTTTCTGTTTTTATACAGCGTGCGGGCCACCGCCATCGCGCTGGTGGCCATCCCCCTGTCGCTGTTGGTGGCGGTGCTGTCCATTCGCTGGCTGGGCGGCACTCTCAATACCATGACGCTCGGGGGCATGACCATTGCGCTCGGCGCGCTGGTGGACGATGCCATTATTGTGGTGGAAAACATCGTCCGGCGCCTGCGCGAAAACGCCGACCGGCCCGAGGATCAGCGACAGTCAGCGCTGCACGTGGTCTCGGCGGCCACCCGGGAGATCGAAGGCTCCATTGTTTTTGCCACCCTGATCATCATTCTGGTGTTCCTCCCGCTGTTTTTCCTCAGCGGCGTCGAAGGGCGGCTGCTGGAACCGCTGGGGCTGGCCTATGTGGTGTCTCTCGCCGCCTCGCTGCTGGTCGCGGTGACCGTCACTCCGGTGCTTTGCCTGCTGGGCCTGCCAGGGAGTCGCACCGTCGCCCATGACCACGACACCCGCCTGATCCGGGCCCTGAAATCCGCCTATCGCCCCCTGCTGGACTGGTCACTGCGGCGCTGGCGCGTGGTGATCGGCGGGGCTCTGGCCCTGCTGCTGGTCTCTCTGGTGGGGCTTTCCTTCGCCGGACGTGGTTTCTTACCCGAGTTCAACGAAGGCAGCCTGACCCTGAGTGCGGTGACCCTACCCGGCACCTCGCTGGAAACCTCCGATTCCATCGGCCAGCGGGTGGAAAACATTCTGCTGGAGCAACCGGAAGTGGTCGCCACGGCCCGACGCACCGGACGGGCCGAACTGGATCCGCACGCCCAGCAGGTCTTCTCCTCCGAGATCGACGTATCGCTCAAGATGCAGAAGCGGGACAAGGCCGAGCTGCTAGCGGCCCTTCGGGAGGAGTTCGCGCTGCTGCCCGGCACCAACGTCATTATCGGCCAGCCCATTTCGCACCGCATTGATCACATGCTTTCCGGTACCCGCGCCAACATTGCCATCAAGCTCTTTGGCGATGACCTGTTCGAGCTGCGCTCACTCGGTGGTCAGATCGAATCCCTGGTCAGCGAGGTTCCGGGCGCGGTGGACGTCGCCATGGACGAGCAGAGTCAGATCCCGTTTGTCACCGTGCGCTTTGACCGATCCGCCCTGGCCAACTACGGGATGACCATGGCCGAGGCCGCCGACGCCCTGGAGACGGCCTTCAACGGCACCACCGTCGGCCGGCTGCTGGAGGGAGAGGCGAGCTTTGATCTGGTCGTGCGCCTGCCGGAAAGCGCCAAAGAGAACCTGGACACCCTGCGGGAAACCCAACTCACGCTCGCCTCCGGTGCCCAGGTGCCCTTCTCGGCGTTGGCCGACATCCGGCGCGAGCGGGGACCGAACACCATCACCCGGGAGAACGTCCAGCGCCACCTGGTGGTCATGGCCAACGTGGCCGAGCGGGACCTGATCAGCGTGGTAGAGGACATTGAGCGCACCCTCGACGCCAACATCGAGCTGCCGACCGGCTACCGGTTGGAGTACGGCGGCCAGTTCCAGAGCGCCGAAGCCGCCAGCACCCGGCTGCTGTTACTGGGCGCGCTGGTCATTGCCGGCATTTTCTTTCTGCTGGTGGCCGCTTTCGGGCGCGCCCGGGACGCACTGTTGGTCATGCTCAACCTGCCACTGGCACTGATTGGCGGCGTGGCGGGCGTCTGGTTCGCCGGAGGCGTCGTCACGGTGGCCGTACTGATCGGCTTTATTACCCTGTTCGGCATTGCCACCCGCAACGGCGTGATTCTGATCGACCATATCGGCCGCCTGATTCAGGATCAGGGGCTTGCCCCCGCTCAGGCCGTCCGCCAGGGGGCCGAAGAGCGGCTGGTGCCCATCCTGATGACCGCCCTTGCCACAGCGCTGGCGCTGGTCCCCCTGGCCCTGGCCGGAGGAGAACCCGGTAGCGAGATTCAGGCCCCCATGGCGATTGTGATTCTCTGGGGGCTGCTCAGCTCCACCGCCCTGAACATGCTGGTGGTGCCGGCCATGTACCTGCGCTTCGGTGGCATCAGTTCTCGCTGATCGGTTGGGCTGACAATTGCCCAGCGCACCACCAAGAGTTGACAAGTCGCCCTGCAATCAATACTGTATAAAAAAACAGTAATGACCCAGGAGGTAAACCATGGCTGTAGTCGCCGTTTGGAAATGTGATCGGGATGGCAAGATGTTTGACGATAAAAAAGCCGCGGAAGCGCACGACAAAATGCTGGAGCTGGCCGCCAATATCACCGAGCTGATTGAAAGCTCCATTGACGGCATCAGCGAGGAACACAGTGAGGCCATTGGTCTGCTGTTGGCCGAGCGCCGTGATCAATTGGCCAAAGCCTGCAAGGGTAAGCCCGAAGCTCTGCTTGAAGAGTCCGAGGGGCAGGCCGGAAACGTCACGCCGCTGGCTTCCAATCAGTAGTATGGCTCACTGGTTCAGGGATGAACCTCTGATCTACTTCCCTCAAGCCTTATCACTGCCCCAGGCCCGGTTCATGACCAGGTAACTGAACGAGGCCGACCAGGTGATCATCATGAAGCCCACCAGGGCCTCGGTGCCCGCCAGAAAACGTATATCCCCAACGGCCACTAAATCCCCCCATCCTGCCGTCGTGTAGTTCGCGACCGAAAAATAGACGCAGTCGAGCAGACTCAGTTCCCCGTACCCCTGAATCACGCCGTACCCTTCAAGATCCAACAACCACCAGAACGCAAAGCCGAACAGCCAGATTTCCACCACATGGGCCAACAGCAACACAAACATGGTGAACAATACAATGGGACGGACCCGGTGGTTATGACCGAATCGCCGATGACGCCCGACATGCCAACGGTTGAGCCACTGGATCACTTCATAGTGAAAAACCACGTTCAGCGCCACCACCAGAGACGTGGTGACAACCGTAATGAGAGATGAGTGCAGGGCGAAGTCCATCAAGCGCTCGCTGTCTGAGTGGCAGTCGGTGAACCCAAAGTTTACGTCAACCCGCGAGTCAGCGTCGAATCATCAGGTGCCGATCACACCACCGTCATCCTTGGTGATCAACACCGTGGTGGAGCGCGGGCGGGTCTTGCCGTCGCTCGCCGGGTAACTGATGCCCGGGTGCTGGACGTTGATCCACAGGGTTGTGCCATCCGGGGTGCCGGTCACGCCGGTGATCTCGCACCCGGACGGCCCGGTGAGGAAACGGCGCACTTCGCGGGTGACCGGGTCGGCGCAGAGCATCTGGTTGGTGCCCATGGCGTCGTACACGGACTTGCCATCGCTGAAGTCGGTCTGAATCCACAACCTTCCTTCCGGATCAAACCAGAGACCGTCTGGACAGGCAAAGATATCGCCCTCAATGGTGCCGTACTGGTGGTCGGTTTTCCAGGACTCACCCGCCGGGGGCTGTTCACCGGCCAACAGGAACAGCTCCCACTCGAAGCGGGTGGCGTGCGGGTCGCGGTCCCGCTCGCGCCAGCGAAGGATCTGGCCGTGGTGATTCTCCGGCCGAGGATTGGCGGCGTCGACCGGCTGATCGGGATCCACACCCCGATCGACGTTGTTGGTGAGGGTGACATAGCCATCCCGGGTAAAAGGATTGACGGCGACCCATTCGGGCCGGTCCATGGGTGTGCCGCCCAGGGCGTCGGCGGCGCTTCGCAGGTTGATCAGCACGTCGGCCTGGGAGGCAAAACCGTCGGCCTCGGTCAGGCCCGGCTCGCCCCACACCAACGGACGCCACTCGCCCGTCCCATCCTCGTGATAGACGGCCACATAAACGGTTCCCCGGTCGAGCAGATCCCGGTTGGCCCGGGGATCATCCGGATCGAAGCGCCCCTCGGGCACAAATTTGTAGATGCACTCGCCCCGGGAGTCTTCGCCGGAATAAAACGCCAACCGACCATCCGGGTGCTGCACACAGGTGCAGCCTTCGCGCACCATCCGGCCAAAGGCGGTGCGCTTGACCGGTTGGCTCTGGGGGTCGAAGGGGTCCACTTCCACCACCCAGCCGAACCGGTTGGGCTCGTTGACATAGCCACCGTGAGGCTGGTCAGGTTTAGGCGTGGCATCAAAACGCGGGTCGGCGGATTCCCAGTAGTTGTAGTGACTGTTGGGACCGGCAGCGATACCGAAGCGATGATGCTCCCGACGCTGGGCGTGATCATCCAGGTCGCTGTTGGCAAAATAGTTTTTCCAGTTTTCCTCGGCGATCAGATAGGTTCCCCAGGGAGTGACTCCCATGGCGCAATTGTTCAATGTGCCCAGCACTTCCGTACCCGTGGGGTCATCGCGGGTTTTCATGGCGTCGGCGCCTGCGGCGGGACCACTGATCCTCATCGGGGTCGTGGCGGTCAGGCGGCGGTTGTACTGGGAGGGATAGAGCCGCTCCCAGTGCCCCCAGGGGTCGCGGCGCACTTCAACAATGCTCAGACCGTGTGCCGCCTGCTCTTTGCGCACCTCATCTTTCGGCCGTATTTTTCGACCCTGAGCATCTTCGGTGACGGTCGGCCCCTCGGGGTGAAGCGTGGCGTTGATGTACTCGTGATTGATCACCAGCAGGCCATGCTCATTGGGGGCATCGGGAAAGGGGAAGTAATGCATACCGTCATGGTTCTGGCCGGACTGGCGTTCCTGCTCCAGCCAGTCGTTCCCCGCTCCCGAATCCCAGGGGGTGGCGCCGTTCACCACCGGGTCGCCCCAGCTGAAAAACGGCTCGGCCGCATAGCCCTCGGGCACATCCACCCGGTCGTAATCCGGGTCCTGCGCCACTGGCACCGGGGTGAAGCCGATGGCGGGGCGGGGGCTGTCGGTAAAGGGGGCTCCGTGGCGTCCCATGCCGGGTACGCACGCCGTCAGGAGCGCGGGTGCGGCCAGGTGCGTGGCCAGCAGACCCAACCCGCCTTTGAGCAGGTTGCGGCGGGACCGACTGACTTCGCTCAACGGACGATTGCCGCTGGCATTGATACAGATATCATCAACATCCGCCGCCTCGGCGCGCTGGGTCATCACCGGTTGTTTCATAGCAGGAAGCACCTTCGTCAACTTCTATACCCTCAATGGTGCACCATTCCACCATGGCTTGCCAGCCGCAATAAACCAGCGGTTTGTTGCCGTGGGAAGTTAACAAGCCATTGCCTTAGTGAAGACGTACCACCCGCTCCCAGAGATCATTGGTCCAGTTCGCCAGTTCGTGGATAAAGGGCTCGCGCACCAGAGCGGGATCCAGGCACCAGTAGTCGATATCCGGATGTCCCGGGGCCGCGTACTCCCAGTCGATCAGATACAGCCGCTCGGGGGTTTCCAGGACATTTTCGGGAATCAGGTCGTGGTGGGTCAGACAGGGCGTCCAACCGGCCTGATCAAACGCCCACAGATGTGGGACAAAATTCTGCCATTCGTTACGCAGCTCATCCTCAACCGCCTCGGCCCGCTCCAGTTGCTGCCAGTAATGATTCAGGTAATCGTAGTAGCGCCGCCGGGGCACACTCGGCCGCAAGGAGTGGGCGAGCCGTAAACACTCGAGCAGACGCCGGCGCTGGCCCGGGTCGGCAAAATCCTGCGCGTTCCAGGTGCGCGCTTCGATATGGCGGAAGACGGTAAATCGCTGTTCGGGCTCCCAGTAACAGGCACCGAGGGTCAAGCCGGCATCGGCCACCGTCCGGAGGATCTCGACTTCCCGGTGGCGGTCGATGCCCAGCCTCTGTCCCTGAGGGTTGTTGATCCGCAGTAGCAGGTCGTGCCCGAGCTCGGGTGCCCGAAGCTGGTAGCTGCGGTTGGTTCGCCCTCCCGGCACCGGGCCCATGACTGCCGGGCGCTGTTCCAGTGCCAGCCCCCAGTCTCGCCAGGTGTCGAGCGCCGTCTCGAGCGGCAGAAATTTGTCCTCACCGGGCACTGGCCTGCTCCTGTTGATGGTTTTGGTAATCCCGGTACCAGCTGATCCAGCCGAAAATGGAAATGATCAGATAGGACAGCAGCAACAGGGCGGTCAGGTACATCCCACGATCGATAAAAATGAAGATGGAGGTGCTGTTGATCACCATCCAGTAGGCCCAGTTTTCCAGAACCTTGCGCGCGACCATGAAGGTGGTGACGACCGCTGCCCAGGTGGTGAATGAATCCAGGTAGGGCCAGGCCGCATGGGTAAACTGCGTCAGCAGGGAGCCGGAGGCGGCGCTGATCAGCACGATGCCACTGAGCACCAGGGCGTGTTGGCGCCAGCGCCAGGTGTGCACCGGTAAGGGGGTGTCATTCTGCCCGCCGTGGCGCCACTGCCACCAACCGTAGACGGCCATGGCCATGTAGTAGATATTGAGCCCGGATTCCATCAGCAGCTGCACGTTCCAGAACAGCACGGTGTAGATGGCGGTGCTGGCAAAGCCGGCGTACCAGCACAGTGGGTTCTGGCGCACGGCCAATACCAGATAGGCGATTGCCAGAATCACGGCGACGATTTCCCATCCGGACATCTGGGCCCAGGCGTTGGCGATCTGTTGGGCCGCGTCTTCCACCGTCACGTCAGAGGGCTTCGTGGTTGGGCAGGAATTTGGTGACGAATACGGCTTTGCCGTAGGTTTCGTAGCTGTATTTGAGGCCGTCACGCAGCACATCCATCACCCGGTCGTAGTCGCCGGTGATGAGGGTGCAGGTGGGGACGGTCTGGATTTTGATGCCGTCCTGTTGGTTGAGCCAGTCAATGAATCCTTTGATCGGTGGGATGTAGTCTTCATTGAAGGGGTACATGCTGATTTCGATGGATAGTTTCATGGCAAGGGTCTCTAGTAAATTATCGGTGGCGTGGCCATCAGGAGCATTAAACCAGGACACGCCGTGAATACTTCCATGTAGGCTCGTGTCGCGAATCCCGCTCTCCACGGTCCTGGTTCAATGTCCCTGACGGTCACTTCTCCGAATGTTTGCTTGCGCGTCATGCCTGGTAACGGCGGATGCTGCACCGAAACGTCGGACCGAATCATCAACCCAACCGTTGTTGCGTCGCGCCTCGTTGCGGCGGGTGCGCCTTAGGCTTACCACGCCCTACGGAACGTTGGGTAGGGCGGATAAGCCGCAGGCGCATCCGCCGTTGCCCTGGGTTCAACAAACAAAAAGCCTGGATCAAAACCACAGGGTGGCGTCCACGCCCAGAATACGCGGCTCGCCGAACTGATAATAGGGTTCGGTCTCGTAGCCGTTGCGCGGATCGTTGCCGAAGGCGCCGAAGCCGCGGGTCTGGTACAGCTCGTCGGTGAGGTTGCGTCCCCAGAGGGCCACTTCCCAGCTGTCCGCCCGATAGCCGAGGCGGGCGTTGAGCAGCTCGTAGCGATCCGACTGGGCTTCGTGCCGACTGGAAAAATGGAACGCATCTTTGCCTTCCAGTTCCACCCGCGCGTACCAGTGCTCGGTCAGGTCAAACAGGGCGCCGACGGCGAACTGGTAGTTGGGCGCGTGCGGCAGGTCATGGCCACTGAGATCGTAGGGCTCGCCGGTTTCGTCGTCGGCTTTGACGTGGGCAAAGCTTTCAAAGTTGTCGAACTCGCTGTCCAGCAGGCCCAGACTGGCGAAGACTTCGGTCATGGGGTTGAGCTGCCAATTCACTTCCGCTTCCAGTCCAAGGGCACTGCCGGAGGCGGCGTTGGTGGTGTAGTCGGTGAAACTGCAGGGGCAGTCGTCCCCCTCATTGGGCTGGACCAGTGACTGTTTGGTCTGAACGTCGTCACGGTCCTGATAGAACAGCGCCATTTGAGTCTGCAGACGACGATCCAGGGCGCTCGCCTTCCAGCCCAGTTCGTAATTCCACAGGGTTTCAGTGGAAAACTCCCGGTCTTCGGCGGGAATACTCTGGCTGCTGTTGAAGCCCCCGGCTTTGAAGCCGCGCGAGACCAGGCCGTACCAGCGGTGATCGCGGGCGTCCCGATACTCCAGGGCCAGCTTGCCGCCCCACATGTCTTCTTCGGGGGCAAACACGGCGCCGTCGCTGTCGGCGTAGTCCGCCTCCCGCTGCTCGAAGCGAAGGCCGGTGGTCAACGTCAGGCGTTGGGCTAACGGAATGTCCAGCTGGCCATAGAGCGCCCGGTTTTCGGTGCTGAATTCACTCAGGAAATCTTCGGAGAAGTAGGTGTATTCACGGCGCAGATCTTCGGACTGATCGCGGTAGTAAGCTCCTGCAACCCAGCCCAGTTCGTCCACGGCGTTATCGGAAACCAGGCGCACATCGGCGCTGGTGTGGCGGTTGTCGCGCAGGTAGTTGTCGAAAGAGTTGTAGCCGTCAAAGACACACTCAAAATCTTCGCACAGCCCTTCATAGGCCCAGTCCTCATCGTAGCCGTACTCCAGGTCGGAGTTGGCGTGACTGAGCAGGCCGATCAACCGGTAGGCGTCGGTGGCCTGCCACTCGAGACGCGCCGAGCCGGCGGCGGTCTGCTGGCGATCGTGGCCGGGCTCGTCCGACAGGGTGGTGCGGGTGTTGTCCAGGGAAAAACCGTCGTAGCCGTTATCGACATCGATGTAGAGAGCGGTCAGGTCAAGCGTCAGATCCGCATTGGGCTGGTAACGCAACTTGCCCCGTGCGGTCTGCTCGTCGTAGTCGGCGTTGTCATCAATACCGAGAAACGCATTGCTCTGATAGCCGTCGCTCAGGTGTTGCGACAGGGAGACACGATAACCCCACTGACCGTTGATCGGGCCGCTGACGACGCCGCTGGCGGTGCGGGTGTTGTATTCGGCCAGGGTGGTATTGAGTTCCCCTTCAAACGATTCGGTAGGCGCACCAGAGACCATGTTGATCAGTCCGGCCAGGGCGTTGGCGCCGTAGAGCGTCCCCTGGGGGCCGCGCAGAATCTCAACCTGCTGAATATCCAGAGTGGTGGCGCCGCCGCCAATGCCGGTCATGTCGATGCCGTCGATGATCAGGCCCACCGAGGGGTTGATCGGTTCGACAAACTGGCTGCGCTCACCGATGCCGCGGATCTGGAAAAAGCGGCCGCGCGAGGCGCCGGTAGAAAAATTGACATTGGGCGCGGTATTGAGCACATCGTCCAGATGCACGGCGCTGCGGCTTTTGATGGTCTGCGCATCAATCACGCTGGCGCTGGCGGACAGATCGAGCAGCTGCGCCTGACGAAAGTCAGCTGTGACAATGATTTCTTCGGTGATATCGGAGGGTTGCGCCAGCGCCGCCGAGGCCGTCGTCAAAGCAAGCGCGATACTAACAGCAAGGGTCAATCGATGAGTCATAAGGGATCTCCAAAAAATACGTGGAGATCCGGAATGCGAGCGGGAGTATTTGTAGGAGCCATGGCCAGTATCGGCGTCAACACGCCCTGGATGCCAACACCAATGCTGGCCAAGCGCACTTTTTTGTTCCTATCCCTACGCCGGCATTAACCGGATCAGGTTCAACGGGTCCGCCTTTTCGTTTCGCCGGCATTGCGATCACGGGCCGAAAAGGCATCTCAGGTGCTAGACCTCCCCGAGGAGTGGCTGCAATTCTAACCCGGTTTGGGGAAAACCGCCAAACCGTCAATCCTCCTGCAACGCCCAGCCGCCCAGGGCCGCCATCAACACCAGGGTGATCAGTGCCCCAGTCTGAAGCATCGCGTCCAGAGGCATCGCCAGAATGCCTGCCGCCAATGTATACGCCCAGGCTTGCGCCGGGATCACTGCCACCGCCAGCGACCCGACCAGGATCGCCGCCAACAGCACCCAGAGCCTCACACCCACCGACCGGCGCGAGGGCGCGGGCATGGAAAGACTCTGCATGACCCGGTCACTGAAACCGTCATCGTCAATGTAGTCGGCGCTGCGCCGAAGCGCCCGGGCCAGCCGGGCGTCCAGTTCGCGCTCATCGTTCGGGTTCTCAGGTTTCATCAGACGGTCTCCTGCCAAGATGACAAATAGGATTTCAACGCCTTCTTGCCGCGCAGAATGTGGGTTTTGACGGTGCCAAGAGCCAGGCCCATGATCTCGGCGACTTCCTCGTGGGTAAGCTCTTCCTCCAAGCTCAGGCGCAAGGCCCACTGCTGGGGCTCACTGAGAAGGGCCAGGGCGCCATCCAGGTCGCGTCTCGCCTCAGTGGGCCCGGTATGCGAAGGCTGATGGGTGGCGGCGTCCACCTCAGTGGCGGCATCATCCAGGTCGACCCGCGTCCAGCGCTCCCGGGCCAGCCGCCTCTGACTGGCCGCCAGATTGAACGCGATGCGATACAACCAGGTGGAAAAGCGGGCCTCGCCCCGGTAGCTGTGCAGCGACTGGTACGCCTTGATGAACACTTCCTGAGCCAGATCATCGGCGGCACTCTCATCGCCATCGCACAACCGTCGGGCCCAGCGACGCAGCGGCGACTGATAGCGCAGAACCAGTTGCCGGAAAGCATGGGGATCGCGCTGGGTCATGACGCGGGCGATGAGGCCCGCGTCAGACAGACTGTCGTGTTGCCGGTCCATCAGACGGCCCGGGTCTCGGCCAGCTTCCAGATCAGTATCTTGGCAAGGCCGACTCCGACCAGGATCAAACCGAGGCTACCGATCGCAAACCCGTTCATGAGCGTCAGGAACAGCGTCAGACCGGCACCCGCACCGAGCAACACCAGTCCCTGATTGAGGTGGCGGGCCGGAGCGGGCAGGCTCTCTCCCATCAGATTTTCCGGCACCGGCTGGCCATTTTCCAGAAACTTCTGGATGCGTTCATTCAGTAACTGCTGGCGCCGCTCGCGATGGCGAAACACAAACAGTGCCACCAGAATCACCGTTAGGGCCGGGGCGCCGAACACCATCACAATCGCGATGATCGGAATGGCGATGGCAGCGGCATCTCCGCCCGGAATATGAGCCGGCAACTGCTGCTGCCAGTCGACATTCTCGGCCAGCACCGGCAGAGCGCCGGTGATCAGGCCCAGGCCCATCAGGGCCAACATCAGACATTTAACAACCGCGAATCCATTGAACGTTTTCATGGGTTTTCCTCATCCTACTCAGTCAGTGATTCCGGCATTGTCGCCGGGTTACTGATTCAGACGCAGAACAGGCCCGTTTTGGATTCACCCGGGAGAAACATTTAATCCGGAGCCTTTCGACCGCTAGTCGGATAATTCCGAGTCCAGCACCACAGTACACTGCCGCCCCCGGTCCTTGGCCAGGTAAAGAGCGGCATCCACTTCTCTCAACGCCTGCACAGAGTCATCGACCCGACCCAGGGGAATGATGCCGATACTGACCGTCAATGGCGTCTGCTGCCCCGGCTCATGAAGCGGGTCATCGCTGAGTTGTTGATGGAGGCGCGAAGCCACAACCTCGGCGTCTTTTGTCCCGGTTTCCGGCAGCAGGATCATGAATTCCTCACCACCCCAACGGGCGAGGGTGTCGCCCTGTCGAAACAGGCTCCGGCACAGCTCCGAGAAGCGGGTCAGCACCCGGTCGCCCTTGTGGTGACCCGCCTCGTCGTTGATCCGTTTGAAATAGTCCAGGTCGATCATCATCAGGCTGCCCGGCGCCCGACCGCGATGAATCTGCGCCAGTTCCTGCTCCAGCTGTTCATCAAAGGCACGTCGATTGAACAGCCCGGTGAGAGGATCAGTGGTGGCCTGTTGAACCAGCTGTTCGCGTGTCTGTTCCAGCTCATTGAGAAGCTCACGCTGAAGATGATTGGTCCGCATCAGCTCCAGGTTGCCCATCGCCTGGCGGGCCAGTGCCTGGAGGGTGTTTTGCTGCAGCTCGGTGAGCTCCCGGGGCCGGGTATCCAGCACGCAAACGGTTCCCAGGGGAAATCCATCGCTACTCTCAAGCAGGGCCCCGGCATAAAAGCGCAGATGGCTCTCGCCGGTCACCAGAGGGTTCGCGGCAAAACGATCGTCCCGGGACAGGTCCGGGACCACGAAAGTCCCGGTTTGCAGAATGGTATGGCGACAGATGGAGATATCCAGTTTGGTCTCCCGCACGCCCAGCCCCTTGACCGCCTTGAACCACTGACGATGACCATCAATGAAGTTGATTACGGCGATGGGCGCTTCGCAGATATAGGCGGCAATGTCCACCAGATCGTCAAACAGCGCTTCGGGTGGAGTATCCAGAATCTGGTATTGACGCAAGGCTTCAAGGCGTTTGGCCTCATAGTCAGCGCTGAAGGGCTCCCGGGATGACTCGTTCATTCGCATTGACTCGCTCGGGGTTGGGTATCGCCAATAACCATAGCTCACTTTAATGAGATTGGCTTCAAGTCGGTCAGTATGCCTGACGGGCAGCTGATACGACTACAAAATCGTGCAAAAAACAGTCTATCGGGGCAATAGTCAATGCAGGAGGGAGCGGCGGGTCACGGGGACCCGCGCTGAAGATGAAAAGCAGGTCGTCAGAGCTGGAAGCGACTGACCAGCGTATTGAGCTCCACCGCGAGCCTGGACAGCTCCTCGGCCGAAGCGCTGGTCTGATTGGCACCGGCGGCGGACTGAGTGGCGATATCGCTGATTTTGACCAGATTGCGGTCCACTTCGCGGGCCACGCTGGCCTGCTCTTCCGAGGCGCTGGCAATGACCTGGTTGCGTTCATTGATATCGTCAATGCCCTCGGCGATACGCTCCAGCGCATCACTCGCCGCCTTGGCCACCGACAGCGTCTCGGTCGCCCGAGTGCTGCTCAGCTCCATGGAGGAGACGGCGTTCTTGGTGCCGTTCTGGATGTTGCTGATGATGGTTTCAATCTCCTTGGTGGAGGTCTGGGTGCGGTGCGCCAGCGCCCGCACTTCATCGGCCACCACGGCGAAACCGCGACCCGCTTCGCCCGCCCGGGCCGCCTCAATGGCCGCATTCAGGGCCAGCAGGTTGGTCTGTTCGGCAATTGCCAGAATCACATCCATCACCTTGCCGATATCGTTGGCCTGCTCGGCCAGGCCATTGACCGACTCCGAGGTCTTGTCAATTTCATCGGTCATGAACTGGATGGATTTGCGTGTCTCAAGGACCTTGGACAGGCCGTCTTTCGCCGCACTGGCCGACTCGCTTGAAGATTCGGATGTCTCGGTGGCGTTGCGGGCCACCTCCTCGACAGCGGCCGTCATCTCGGTCACGGCGCTGGCGGCCTGCTGAATTTCATCGGTCTGCTCCTGCAGGCTGCGGGAGGAATCCTCGGCCACCGAGCTGAGCTCTTCGGTCGCCGACGCCAGTTGGGTGGAAGAGTTGGAGATCTGACTGATGGCACTGCGCAGGTTCTCTCGCATGAGTGCCAGGGAATTCAACAGGCGAGCGGGCTCATCGTTACCCTTGACGTCAATGGGCTGGCTGAGATCCCCCGCCGCGATGGTTTCGGCGTTGTCCAGCGCCTGAGCCAGTGGTTGAACAATACTCCGCGCCAGAAATACCGCCAGGCCGATCACAAGCAGAACGGCGACAACAATAGCGGCTATGACCGCCGTTTGCGCTTCGACGAACACCGCCTTTCCGCGAGCATCGGCCTCACGCGAACCCTCCTGGTTTATATTCGAAAGCTCCAGCAAGGCCTCCGCCATCCGGTCGGCCGGCCCGCCCAGGGCAATATTGACAATCCCCATGGCCGAACCGAAGTCGCCATCCTGAGCGTAGTCCACCAGGATGTCGGAGTTCTCAAAGTATTCCTCCTGCGCCTCGACATACCGATCGTAAACCGCCCGCTCTTCAACTGTGTTGATAACCTCCTCGTACCGCGCCTGATTCTTGCGCACATCGGTTTTGATTGCCCGCAGACGCTCGATATTCTCTTTGACCATGACCGGATCATCATCGGCCGCCACCCGCAGGGTAAACACCCGGTAGCGCATGATACTGGTACCCAGATCGCCCACGGCACGTACGCCGGGTAGCCAGTCCTCATTGATCTCGGTGGATATTTCATCCATCTGGGACATTTCGTACAGAGCAAAAATGCCCTGACTGATCAACAACAGGAGCAGCACCCCAAAGCCCGCCGCCAACCGGGGGCCAATATTCAACGCTCGTAAAAACATAATCCCATCTCAAAAATGCCGGGCTGCTGCTTTTCCCTACCACTTGCCCTTGGTCGCCAGAGTAAAGACCGCCACACCCCAAGCGGACGTGTTCCCGCAGCCTTCAAAATCATCATCAGCAGGGGCGACAGCATACGTCCCCCTCCTCGACCCTAGCACAGCACCCGCTCGGTCGCTGTGATGGTCGCGCTTCCTTGTTTTCGGCCGGACTCCGGGAAAGTTGAGGCCTTTTTACCGCTCTGGTGTACACTGGGCGCAACGTCAAACACAGCTCGAAACCCCTGAATTCGACGGAGGTCGTCATGAACAAGATTCGCTGGGGGGTGCTCAGCACCGCCAATATCGGTCGCACGAAAGTGATTCCCGCCATCCAGGCCTCGGAGCACGGCGAGGTGGTCGCCGTGGCTTCGCGCAGCGCCGAGAGCGCCCGGGCCTTTGCCGAGGAGCTGGGCATCCCCCGCTCGCACGGCAGCTACGAGGCGCTGCTGGCCGACCCGGAAGTGGATGCCATTTACAATCCGCTGCCCAACCATCTGCATGTGCCTCTATCGGTCCAGGCCCTGGAGGCCGGCAAGCACGTACTGTGCGAAAAGCCCATCAGCCTGGACAGCGATGACCTGAAGGCGCTCAAGGCCGCCGCCAAAGCCCATCCCGAATTGAAGCTGATGGAGGCCTTCATGTACCGCTTCCACCCCCAGTGGCAGTCGGTGCACGAGTGGCTCAAGCGCGGCGACATCGGCCAGGTGCGCCACTATTCGGCGCATTTTGCCTACAACAACCGCGATGAAGAGAACATCCGCAACCTGCCGGACATTGGCGGTGGCGGCCTGATGGACATTGGCTGCTATGGCATTTCCTCGGCACGCCATGTCTACGGGGCCGAGCCGGTCCGGTTGGTCAGCAGCGTACAGCCCCTGCCCGGCTACGAGGTAGATTGTCTGACCTCGGCCCTGATGGAGTTTCCCGATGGCACAGCCAGCTTTACCGTGACCACCAAAACCGAGGCCAGTCAGTGGGCGGAGCTTCACGGCGAGAAAGGCATGATCCGCCTGGAGAAGCCCTTCAACCCCGAGCCCGGCCAGGAAAATCGCGTGACCCTGGTGGTGGGTGGCGAGCGCCAGTCCTACGCCTTCCCGGAACCGGACCAGTACCAGCTGATGGCCGACGCCTTTTCCCAATGCATCCGGAACAACACCCCCGTACCGACACCCCTGTGGGATGCGGAGGCCAACATGAGAATCATCGATGCCATTTTCGCCAGCGCCGAACAGGGCCGCTGGATTGAGTTGGATTAACGAGCAATAGAGGAACAGAAGTGGAAAAAATTGTGGTGGTCGGCGGTGGCGCCGGCGGATTGGAGCTGGTGACCAGACTGGGCCGCCGGCTGGGACGCAAGAAGAAAGCCCATGTCACCCTGGTGGATCGGAACACCACCCACCTGTGGAAACCGCTGCTGCACGAAATTGCCGTGGGCACCATGGACGAGGGCAACGATGCGGTCAGCTATCGGGCGCATGCTTTCGCCAACGGCTTTCATTTTCGTGTGGGCAGTCTGTCCGACATTGATCGGGACAACCGGCAGGTAGTGCTCGCCCCGGTCCTGGACGACGAGGGCGTGGAGTACATTCCCTCCACGCGCATCGACTATGATTATCTGGTGGTGGCCCTGGGCTCGGTCTCCAACGATTTTGGCACCCCGGGCATTCCGGATCACTGCATCTTCCTGGACAGCCCGATGCAGGCCCACCGCTTCCGCACCAAACTGCTGAACCGCTTCCTGCGTATTCAGCGGGTGCCCGAGGAACCGGATACCGTGCGCATTGCGATTGTCGGCGGTGGCGCCACCGGGGTGGAGCTATCCGCGGAATTGCACCACGCGGTAAGCGAGTTTCACCACTACGGTTTCAACGCCATCACCAACGAGCACCTGCATGTGACCCTGCTAGAGGCGGGCGAGCGGATTCTTCCCGCCCTGCCCGAGCGCATTTCCGCCTCGGCCACCAAGGAGCTGACCAACATCGGCGTCAAGGTCCGGACCAACACCATGATCACCTCGGCCAGCACCGAGGGGCTGCACACCAAGGACGGTGATACCGTCGAGGCAGATCTGATGGTATGGGCCGCCGGCATCAAGGTGCCGGATTTCATGGCGGATATCGGGGGCCTGGAAACCAACCGGATCAATCAGCTGAAGGTCAACGAGTTTCTGCAGACCACCCGGGACGATCGTATTTTCGCTTTGGGTGATTGCGCCGAGTTCATTCAGGAGGACGGCAAGCGGGTCCCCCCGCGCGCGCAGTCCGCCCACCAGATGGCGAACACCTGCTATCACAATCTGGTGGCCAGTCTGAACTGCAAGCCTCTGAAAAAGTACGAGTACCGCGACCACGGTTCGCTCGTTACCCTGGCCAATTATTCCACGGTGGGCAGTCTGATGGGCAACCTGACCCGAGGCAGTCTGTTTATTGAGGGGCGCATGGCGCGGGTGGTTTACATTTCGCTGTACCGGATGCATCAGGTCGCGGTGCACGGTCTGATGAAAACCGGCCTGCTGATGTTGGCCGGCAAAATCAACCGCTGGCTGCAGCCTCGGTTGAAGTTGCATTGATAAATTAATCAGGTCTTGGTCGGCACTTCGCAAGGAATGCTCCGTCTGGGTATCCCCTTGTGAGACACGCCGTAAACCCATCCATGGGGGCTCGATCACCCGCCGGTCCCCTTCGCGCTCCCGGCGCTTCGGGACACTTCCCACATCCATGTGGGGCGTCCAAGGCGGGTGACGGTCTCACAAGGGGATACCCAGCCTCCGCTGTGCCAGCGTAACGTTCCGGGAACTAGCACCCTGGATTACGGCGGATGCGCTTGACGCTTATCCGCCCTACGGGATCGCTCGGCGGGTTTTACAAAGTGCGGAGGACCGATCTGGGGTAGGCTCTTCCCAGACCATCACCGACAGGATGTCGGTGGAGAGGCCCCAGGGAAGGGTTCACGCCGTGTCTGGGAAGACCCTACCCCTGAGCGGGCCGGTCTCAGAAGCCAACTCCAGAGCGAGCCGGACGTGATGTGGACTAAACGCCACCCACTAATCTGACCGACGCGGCAACCCAAGCGCAATCACTGTCGCCAGGGCGAGAAACAGCGCCGAGATCCACAGGCAGGCGGTGAGCCCCGCTATTTGATACACCCAGCCCGAGAGCACCGTGCCCACCAGGCGTCCCATGGCATTCGCCATATAATAAAAACCCACATCCAGCGACACACCTTCGCGCTGGGCGTAGCTCACAATCAGATAACTGTGCAGCGACGAATTGATCGCAAACAACACCCCGAACAACAACAGACCGCCGAGCAGACTCCACTGGGGGGCAATATTGGCCGTCAATGCCAGAGCGATCAGTGCGGGTATAAGTGTCAACGCCAGCGCCCAACCAAAAGCGGTGCGCCCATCGGGCAAGAAACCGTTGGCCCGGCCGGTGATTCTCGGAGCCACCGACTGCACCCCACCGTAACCGATCACCCAGAGTGCGAGAAAGCCGCCCACCTGCCAGTGGTCCCAGTCAAACTGACTGGCGAGAAACACCGGTAGCGCCACCACAAACCAGACATCGCGCGCGCCGAATAAAAACAGACGCGCCGCCGAAAGCACATTCACTGCACGACTTTTGGAGAAAATCTCGGAGAATTTTATTCTGTTTTTGGCCCGCCCCAGATCCTTTTTCAGCAGCACCATGCTCGCCATCCAGACCAACAATAACGCCACCGCCATGCTGCCCACGGCACCGGCAAAGCCCAGCCACATCAGCAGGGCGCCGCCGAGAAAAAAGCCGGCGCCTTTGAGCGCGTTCTTAGAGCCGGTCAGTACCGCCACCCAGCGATAGAGCGCACCGCCCTGCCCGTCCGGCACCAGCAGTTTGATCGAGCTCTTGGCGCTCATCTTGTTCAGATCCTTGGCGATACCCGAGAGCGCCTGGGCCGCCATCACCCAGGGCACGGTGAGCATGGCCGCCGGCACCAGCAGCATCGACAGGGCAACGACCTGAAGAATCAGACCGATGTTCATGGTCCGGTTGAGCCCCAGGCGCGCGCCCAGCCAGCCGCCCACCAGATTGGTGATCACCCCGAATATTTCGTAGAACAGAAACAGCAGAGCAATTTCCAGCGGGCTGTAACCGAGCTGGTGAAAATGCAGCACCACCAGCATGCGCAGAGCGCCGTCGGTGAGGGTGAAGGCCCAGTAATTGCCGGTGACCAGCAGGTACTGACGAATCTCCGGGGACAGCGACGCGAGCATAAGCCTAGACCTTCTGATCCATCTGATCTCTTTGCCCTACCAACCGCGCCAGTTCAGCGGTGCGGTTGGCGTAGCCCCATTCGTTGTCGTACCAGGCGTAAATTTTTACCTGGGTGCCATCGATCACCAACGTCGAGAGCGCATCGATGATGCTCGAGCGCGGATCGGTTTTGAAATCCACTGACACCAGCGGTCGCTCCTCATAGCCGAGGATACCGGGCATCTCGCTCTCGGCCGACGCTTTCAGCAGTTGATTCACCTCGTCCCGGTCGGTGGGCTTTTCCACTTCGAAAACACAGTCGGTGAGCGAGGCGTTGGCCAGAGGAATGCGCACGGCGTGGCCATCGAGCCGGCCTTTCAGCTCCGGGAAAATCTCGATGATGGCCTTGGCCGAACCGGTGGTGGTGGGAATCATGCTCAGGCTGCTGGCCCGCGCCCGGCGCAGGTCCTTGTGGGGCTGATCAAGAATGCTCTGGGTGTTGGTGATATCGTGCAGCGTGGTCATGGAGCCGTGCCTGATGCCGAGTTCACGGTGAATCACCTTGACCACAGGCGCCAGACAGTTGGTGGTGCAGGAGGCGGCGGTGACGATGGGGTAGCGCGCCGGGTCATACAGCGCTTCGTTTACCCCCATGACCACGTTCAGGACATCATCGGCCTTGACCGGCGCCGTTACCACCACGCGTTTGACGCCCTGATCCAGATAGGCCTGCAACAGTTCGCGGTCGCGCATCTTGCCCGAGGCTTCGATTACCAGATCGCAGCCGGACCAATCGGTCTCGCCGATCTGGCCATTGCCGGTGACGGCCAGGGTCTGCTCCCCAATACGAATGCCACCCGCTTCCGCCACCGCCTCGTGCGACCAGCGCCCGTGCACCGAATCGAAGTTCAACAGGTGCGCCAGGGTCTCGGCATCGCCCGCCGGGTCGTTGATCTGCACAAACTCCACTTCGTCCCAGTCCCAGGCGGCGCGCAGCGCCAGGCGCCCCATGCGGCCGAAGCCGTTGAGTCCGATTTTGATCGTCATGCCTTGCTCCTCACGTCAGTACTTCAAGAAAACCAATGGCGGGTCCGGTTGGCGAAGGCCACCAGTGACAACATCACCGGTACTTCCACCAGCACCCCCACGACCGTTGCCAGAGCCGCCCCAGACTGCATTCCGAACAGGGAGATTGCCACCGCCACCGCCAGCTCAAAAAAATTCGAGGTGCCGATCAGACAGGCCGGCGCGGCCACATCGTGTGACAAGCGCAAGCGGTGCGCCATCCAGTAGGCGAAGATGAATATGCCGTAGGACTGGATCAGCAGCGGAATGGCAATCAGCACAATCGCCAGAGGATTGTTCAGAATTTCCGGTGCCTGCAGTCCGAACAACAGCGTGACCGTGGCCAGCAGACCAAGGATGGAGGCGGGCTTGATGCGATGCAGAAACTCCTCGAGTGCGGGCTCACCACCGCGCGTGAGCAGCCAGTGGCGAGTGACGGCACCGGCAATAAGCGGTAGAACCACATACAGGACAACGGACAGAACCAGCGTCTCCCAGGGCACGGTGATATTGGTCATGCCCAGCAGAAATGCCGCCAGAGGGGCAAAGGCAAAGACCAGAATCAGATCGTTGATCGACACCTGCACCAGGGTGTAGTTGGGGTCCCCTTTGCTCAGCTGGCTCCAGACAAACACCATGGCCGTGCAGGGCGCCACGCCCAGAAGAATCATGCCCGCAATGTATTCATTGGCGGACTGAGGATCGACCCAGCCGGCAAAAAACACCCGGAAAAACAGCCAGCCCAGCGCCGCCATGGTGAAGGGCTTGATCAACCAGTTGACCACCAGCGTCAGGATCAGCCCCCGGGGTTTTCGCCCCACGGCCTTCAGGGAGGTCAGGTCCACCTGCACCATCATCGGGTAGATCATCAACCAGATGAACACCGCCACCACCAGATTCACCTGGGCGTACTCCCACTCGGAAATCCGGTTGAACAGCGTCGGGGCCAGACTGCCCAGCAACACTCCGGCCCCGATCGCCAGTGCCACCCATAGCGACAAAAATCGCTCAAACCGTCCCATAAACTCTCACTTTCGAAAACAATGATATCGCCTCAGGCGCAGCAGATCCGGTCCCGCTCGGGCCGATCGCCCATGGTGGCCAATGCCCGCTCACAGGATTGCAGAAAGGCGCCATTGGCCCGACGCGAGCTGGTGAGCACCTGGCAGGCCCAGTCGGGCAACTCCGGGTGTAGCCGATAGAAGACCCACTGCCCCTGCCGACGATCCAGCAGCAGGCCATCGCGCCGCAGGCGAGCCAGGTGACGGGAGATGGTGGGCTGGCTTTGACCCAGGGCCGCCATCAGTTCACAGACACAGAGCTCGCCCTCACGCTCGATCAAAAGAAGGGATTTGAGCCGGGTATCGTCGGCCAGGGATTTGAAAAAAACCAGTGGATCCACAGCGGATGCCCTCAACTGAATATATGGATTTGATTATATATGGTTCTCCACATATTTAAAGGGGCATCTCGGGAGGGTCGCCTCTGAAGTGTCACTTCGAACGTCATTGAGGGTATTGGAAGGGGACTCTTCGGGAGGCACGAGGCCCTGCTGGATGCCCACGAAAAAGGCCGCCCGGAGGCGGCCTCTTCGGCGCAGGGAAGAACGATTGAGGGCTATCGTGTCTTATTGTGTGTCTTACTGAAAGTCATTGTGGATAGCTCAGCACCGCCACGTAGCGCATGCGCTCGGGCTCGCCACTCACCATCCCCGGGATGAACCGGGAGTCTTCCAGTGCCCGCTCGACCACTTTGGCATCACGCTTGTATCGCCCGTGGGTCTGCAGACGCCGGGCGGAAGCGACACGGCCATTGGCGTTCACCCAGGCTTCCACCCGGGTCTTTCGCCCCTCTCCGCGGAAAAAGGGATTCCCTTCGCCACGGCCATCAGACTGGTACAGCGCATACCAGTTCCGGTCACCCAGAAGCTCCTGGGGCGCGCTGTATTGATAACCGAACTCGCCCTGCATCAGGCCGAGATTGGGCAAAATCATGATGGGCGGCTGGCCCTCGAGATCGGCGTACACTACACGGAACACCATCCGCACTGCTGCGGTTTCGCCATCCACCCGGGCCGGAGTGAACCGGCGGCCGGTAAAGGCTTCCTCTACCTGAAGGCGCAGCTGGTCAAAGCCATCGCGCTCGTAGCAGGCCACATCGCTGGATGAGCCCTGCTCGTCCACCGCCGCCTGGCAATAGACCGACGCGACGGGATAATCCTCGGTCAGCGCCGGCGAGGCCAGGGCCGATTCGAGATACTCCAGGGTGCCATCCGCGAACCCGGCTGGCTGATAGTCATCGGCGGTCACCTGCCCCACTGTACCCAGGCCCAGTGCCAGAACGGCACCGATTGCGACTTTTTTCATGCTCTTATCCTCTTTCTCAAGGCATTTAGGGTTGGTGGCCTTCGAAACAGATCGAAAAACCCACCGCTTATGCCCTGAAGGGTAGCATTGCCCTTAACACGTTTATGTTAATTTATTATGACAATGACCGAGGAATATAAAAAAACCGCTCCCATGGGAGCGGTCAAAGCGGAAATTCGTCCCTGCCCAACCTCCTGATGGATCACATCAGAAGCGATACTGAACGCTGAGGCTCACATCCTGGCCGCGCTCCTGGTTATAGATTTCCACATCCCGGCTACTGCCATCCGAGGCGGTGCTGGTGCGCTCAATCACCAGATCCTCATCCAGCAGGTTGTTCACCTTGAGCTTCACGGTGAAATTATCATCCGGATAATAGGAGTAGGTGAAGTTCACCGAGTGGAACGGCTGCTCGAAACTGTCGGGCGCGCCATTGCGCCCGGCAAAGAACAGACGTTCGCTGAACGAGTTGTAAGCCATCGTTGCCGAGTGCTGCCCGTTCGGGGAGTCGTAACCCAGAATCAGGTTGCTGACCACATCGGAGGCGCCCTGCAGCGGACGGACCGCGTTGGTGGGCGCATCCGCGTTGTTACCGGCCACCAGCTCCTGGTCCATGAAGGTGAAGTTACCCTGAACAAAGAAAGGATCCAGGACCGAGGCCATGTCTCCCAGACTTTTCAGGAACTCCACCTCCAGGCCGTAGAGTTCGGCGCTTTCACCGTTGTGGATCTCGGCCCGGATATTGTCATCCGTGGCCGCGCCCTCGAACTGCTCGATGGGATTCACGATGTCCTTGTAGAACAGGGACAGGGTGAAGTTGTCACCGCCGGAGAAGAACCATTCGGCGCGCAGGTCGAAGTTATCCATCTGGGAGGGCACCACATCCGGGTTACCATTCACCACGATGTCGGTCAGAGGGTCAAAGTAGCTGGAAACTGAAATTTCCCGAAGATCCGGACGGACTGTGGTTTCACCAAAGCTGGCACGCAACTGGAAGTCTTCGGCCCAGAAGTCCTGAACCATCCAGGTCAGTGCCGCCGAGTTGTAAACATCGTCCTCGGTGTAGGTGACTTCCTGAAAGTAGTCGGCCGTGTCCATCGGGTCGGAATTCTGCATCCCCGGGAACTGACTGCCATCATAATTGACCGGGTTCCAGGGCAGGTTCACCTGCTGGTAATCCTCCCACCGGCTGCCGATCACCAGACGCCAGGTGTAATCCCAGGTCATGTCCAGTTGGCCGAAAGCCGCATTCACCTTGTTGGCCGCAACGTAGCTGTTGGCGTTGCCCGAGTTATTGGTCACCCGAAAGCCGTTGTCCGGATCGAGCACATTATCATCGGACAGAATGGCACTCAGCGGTTGCTCGAACAGCGGATCGCTATTGCCCAGGGCTGTGCTCCCCAGGTAGAACTCATACTGCTCATAGGTCCGGGATTTCTGCCAGTAGTCCATACCACCGGAGAACTCGAACTCCCAGCTCCCGAGCGTCGCCGGCATGGCCAGGGTAAAGCCGTTGCTGTCGACGTAATCACGCAGGTCTGAGTAGCGGTAGCTCGCCGCCGTGCTGTTGGCACCCGCGAATGCCGCCGACTGGACCTCGCCGGTCTCAGGATCGGTCGATGTCAGGCTTAACGCATTCACTTCATTGGGCAGGTCCGTAGACGCCTCGCTGTCAGAAACATACCACTCAAGACTCAGACCACGCAGCAAGCTCAGACTGTCACTCAGGCCCAGCGTATCCAGGGTATCCCACCCCAGTTCGTGACTGCCGTGCACTTGGTGGACTTCCAACTCCCGCTGTTCGAAGCGTAACTCGGTGTTGCGAAAGCCCTGGCCATCGGACAGCAGGCGGTTGGCGTTGAAGAAATCCCGCACCGAGACTTCGTCGTCGGTATTGCGCAACCACAGACTGGTGGTCTCAATGGAGTTTTCGGCGTTGAGTCGCAGACCAAAGCTCAGGTTGCCCGAGATGTCCACGGAGTGGACGGTCTCATCTTCAAACACCACCTGATTCTCGGGATCCTGAAAGCGGCGCTGAACCACTTCGCGATTGCGCCAGCTGCTGTCATAGGCCGCTCCGGCCAGAAAGCCAAACTCCATATCGTTGGGAAGATAGAAGTTGTTACCCAGATTGATCTCAGCATCGACATCCGGATCACCCGAGGTTTCCCGGGTGCTGATATCCCGATTGAGTCCGGTCGCCAACTGGCGATTGATTTCGGCCGCTTGCTGAACTGAATCGAGCTGATCGATCCGGTTAATATTGTTGGGCGTCAGATCGCCCCGGTACTGATCCAGCGCTCCATCCAGACGGGAAGACAGTGCCCGGGAGCCATCGTCGGAGCCCCAGCGGTCATCGTCCCCACCGGTGTAGGTCAGAAAGTCCGAAGAGGCGGTGTTGGTACCCGTGCCCAGCTCAATATTGAACAGGATATCGTCCGGGATACTCTTGGTGCGGATATCAACACTGCCACCGCCAAAAGCGGCAGGCTTATTGGCCGAGGGGACTTTCTGAATCGCCAGCGAGTCAACAATGGATGTCGGAATGATATCCAGTGGCAGCACGTTGCGGGACAGGTCCGGCGAGGGCACCATGGCGCCGTTGAGCGTGGTGCTGGAGTAGCGCTCACCCAGGCCACGCACAAACACAAACTTGTCCTCGACCAGGGTAACGCCGGGAACGCGTGTCAGCGCCAGGGCGACGGTGGAGTCGCCAATCCGGCTGATCTGGTCTGAACCGAGCAGGTCGGTCGCCACAGCCGCTTCCTGACGCTCAACCGCCAGACTTTCCGCACCGCTCATCAGACGGCCACCGGTCACCAGCATTTCTTCCATCGGAGGAGCCGCGATACCCGAATTGTCTTGTTCCGGTGCCTGGGCGTGAGCCGAGGCGCCGATCATTACACTGAGGAGACTGGCGCTGAAACCGGCCAGTGCCTTGTGATTGGATAAATAGGTGGTTTTCATTTTCATCGCCCTAATCTTGTCTACTTGAACGAACCCGCCAGAAAAAAGGGCGCCGTAAGGCGCCCTTTGATTACGGCAATCGGATGTTTACTCGATTGTAGTCAGGGCTTACTCTTGGCTTTCGAACCACAGCGGCTGAGCACGATTGGCAGGGTGCAGGCCGTAGGTCCAGCCAGCGGTCCAGTCGTCGTCGGCAGTCACGCCACCTACGAAGTCGGCATCAACCGGAGTGACTCCTGTCGCACCGCCATTGACCACCATGTCGACCAGCGGCAGAGAGTAGAAACCGTCCAGAATCTGCAGGTTGTTGTTGCTGGCGATTGTGGGATCCTCACCATCAGCGGCCGTCTGCATGACATCGTTGCTGGCTTCAAGGAACTCGCGAGTGGTAGTGCCATCGGGCAGCGGTCCGCCATTGGTCAGAGTGGCGCAGGCGATGATGGACTGTTCGATCACCAGATCACCGTCCTGGGCGGCCTGCAGGCCTTCGTCCGACTCGATGCGAACACAGTAGTTATCATCGGCCTGGTCACCCATGTAGGCGGTAGTCAGGATGGAGTTGCGGATGGTCGGGAAGTGCGCTTCCCGGATGCGCCAGCCGTGACCGTCGGCGTGCTGACCATCCACGTTCGGAGAAACGATGCAGGTCAGGTTGTTGATGGTGGCGCGAGAGTTCAGACCGCGAGCCACAAAATCATCAATGGTGGCCTGATCCTGGCCACTGTAGCTGCCGATGCCGTCAGATTCGATGCAGTGGTCGCCGTCAGTCTCGCCCTGGATTACCAAAGCGTTGGTGATGGTGCCGACGTAGGCTTCGTCGATATCGATGGTGTCATCGCGAGAATACAGGCCGACATAGTTGTTGACGTTGACCGCACCACCAAAGAACTCGATGCCGTCATCGTAGGTTGAGTAGGTCTGCAGAAAATCAACCTGGGTGCCGGAGCCTACAGCGTTGAAGGAAATACCGTTCAGGTCATTACCCGGAGCCACCTGAGCGCCGGTGTGCTTGACCATGAAGTAATTCAATACGCCGGAATTGTCTTCATTGTTCTCGCCGCCGTAGTAGGTCTGGCCCGCACCGGCTTTACCTTCGGCCGCCACATGACAGTCGCTGGTAGTCAGGTCGCCATCCATCATGGTGCCGGTGTAAGAACACTTGTTGGTGATACCGAAACCATTGATGATCATGCCGCCCCATTCCTGGACGTCTTCCGGTCCCACTTCGCCCTCGATATCCGAGGTTGAAGTAACCACGATCGGCTCCTCGGCGGTGCCTTCGGCAAAGACCTGTGAACCGCGGTTGATCACGAAGTAGTCATCGTTGGAGCGGAATGCCAGAATCGCGCCGGCTTCCAGGCGCAGAACTGAACCGTCGCCGCCCTGGGTGATGCCGGCGTCTGCCATTGCCGCATCATCCTCGTAACCCTGACCGATCATCAGGCTGTCGTTGAAAATGTGGGCGCCATCGTTGGACAGATCACCCAGAACCAATTCGTCAGAGGCCGTGTAGGGCTTGGCCAGGCTGACAAAGTCGGTACCGTAAACACAGTTGGGGGCGTCATAGGAGCCCTGCTGGGTTTCACCATCCTGCTCGTAGGAGGCGCAGGGGTTCTGGCTATCGCCAGTACCGCCAGAGCCTTCGTTGACGACGTTGCCGCTGCCATCGCCAACCGAGTTATCTGTGGTGGACTGGTTGCGGGCATCGATCTCGATATCGCCGCCGCCACAGGCGGCCAGTGTTGCGGCCAGAGCGGTTACGCTCACTAAAGTCAACATTTTCATAGGTTTAGCACTCCTGATGGATCGCTTTTTTGGAAAAACCGGGTACCGGCCAAGGCCAATCCCCCAATTCGAATACACGAGCCCGCTGCACCGCTGATCTTCTCTGCGAGCTCTGTGTGTGTGGCGCCTATGTTGGTGAAGTTTTATGAAAGCCAAAAGACAGTTTTGTGAAGGTTTTATGAAGGCGGGAATCCGGAACACGCGGGCACTCTGAAACGCACAGCGCCCAAATGCCGCTGAACCAGACGACAGGGACGTTAACGAGACCTTACTCATCTTTACGCCGCCCCTTCGTGGCAAGCGCGGACAAAGACAGGCAAAATGAGGGCACCGCAATAAGGATGCACAGAATAAAATGATCCAGTTGAACAACCTGCACAAATACTACGGCTCCGGCGAGCAGCGACTCCATGTGCTCAAGGGCATCGACCTGCACATCCGTGAAGGCGAGCTGGTCGCCATCATGGGCTCTTCGGGCTCGGGCAAATCCACACTGCTCAATATTCTGGGCCTGCTGGACAGTCAGGATGAGGGCCGCTACACCCTGGCCGGCACCCCCATGGAGCGCCTCAAAGAGAAGCAGGCGGCCCGGCTGCGCAATCAGCTGATCGGCTTTGTGTTCCAGTCCTTCAACCTTCTACCCTTCAAAAATGCTCTGGAGAACGTCGCCCTGCCGCTCTACTACCAGGGCATGAGCCGACGCGCGCGCAATGACCAGGCCCGGGAATATCTGGACATGGTGGGACTCTCGGATCGGGCCACCCACATGCCCAATGAGCTCTCGGGCGGGCAGAAGCAGCGGGTGGCGATTGCCCGGGCGCTGGTGACCCGCCCCAAAGTCATTCTGGCGGACGAGCCCACAGGCGCGCTGGACAGTGTCACAACCGGGGAGGTGATGAGCCTGCTGCACGAGATTCACGGGCGCGGCAACACCCTGGTGATCGTGACCCACGAGCCCGAAATTGCCGCCCAGACCCAGCGTCGCATCATTCTGCGCGACGGTCTGGTGGTGCCCGAGTCCGAATCGCAGACGGAGTCGGTGCCAGAGGGAGTAAAGTAAGGTGATCGACGGCCTTCAGGAAATTCTCTACACCATGCGCCGCAACAAGCTGCGCACCGCGCTGACCGCTTTCGGGGTCTTCTGGGGGATTTTCATGCTGGTGCTGTTACTGGGGGCCGGTCAGGGCATGCAGAACGGCATGGAGCGGCGCTTCATGCACGACATGAGCGACTCCATCTGGATCCGGGCCGGTCGCACCTCGGTCCCCTATCAGGGGCTGGGTGTGGACCGGCCGATCGAGCTGACTGAATCGGACATGCACGCCATTGAAGAGCGCATTCCGGGTGTGCGCTTCCTGTCCAGCGAGACCCCGCTGGGCGCCTACCGCCAGGCGAGCGCCCAGATCACCTTTGGCCCGCGGGCCGAATCCTTCGGCGTGCTGGGTGTGTCCGACGACTATTTCAATATTAAAGCCAATATCGACTTTCCCGGCGGCCGACGTCTCAACGAACTGGACGCCGACGAGCAGCGCAAGGTCGCGGTCATCGGCACCACCGTCCAGGATGCGCTCTTTCCCAAAGGGATGGAGCCGCTGGGGCAGGACATCCGAATCAACCGGGTGACCTTCACGGTGGTGGGTGTGTTCTACGACAGCGGCCGCGAGGGCCGGATGTCCGAGCGGATCTACGTGCCACGCACGGCCTTCCAGCAGACCTTCGGCGGGGGCGAAAGGGTGTCGATTCTGGCCCTGCGACCGGAGCCGGGCGTGGACAGCTACGAGCTCGAGGAGCGCATCAAAACCCTGCTGCAACGTCGTCACCAGGTCGCCCCCAATGATCGCCGGGCCATACGCACCAACAACATGGCGCGCCATGCCGAGCACTTCAATCAGATTTTTACCGGCCTCAATGCCTTTCTGTGGTTTGTGGGGCTGGGCACACTGACCGCCGGCATTGTGGGCGTGAGCAACATCATGATCATCACGGTCAAGGAGCGCACCCGCGAGATCGGCATCCGCAAGGCGCTGGGAGCCAATCCCACCGGCATCGTGGGCAGCCTGCTGCTGGAGTCGGTGCTGATCACCGGGCTGGCCGGCTACACTGGGCTGGTTCTGGGCGTAGGCCTGCTGGAGCTGGTGTCCTACGCACTCACCAGCCTGAACATCCAATTGGATTTTTTCGCGCGCCCGGAGGTGGACTTTGGTCTGGCGATCACCGCGCTGGCGCTACTGATCGGCGTCGGGGTGCTGGCCGGTCTGGCCCCGGCCCTGAGAGCGGCGTCCATTTCACCAGTGGAGGCCATGCGGGCGGAGTGATGCAACCCCATGTTTGATCTGGAAAAATGGCAGGAGATCCTGTCGACCCTCAAGCAGCACAAGCTGCGCACCGGCCTGACCGCGTTCGGCGTCTTCTGGGGCATTTTCATGCTGGTCATTCTGCTGGGCGCCGGCAAAGGCCTGGAAAATGGCATGACCTCCAATTTCGGTCAGGTCACCAACTCGATCGTCATCTGGTCCGGACGCCCCACCCAACTCCCCTACGCCGGGCTGCCCCAGGGCCGACGCATCACCCTCAAGCCGGCCGATGTCGAGCTGATCCGCTCGCGCATCCCCGAGGTGGGCTATGCCGGAGGCTTCAACCGGCTCGGGGGCTGGGGCAATGAGCAGTATATTGTCCGGGACGACAACAGCGGCACTTTCTCCGTGCGCGGCTCCCAGCCGGGCCAGGCCTATCTGCACTCGCTCAATATCGAGGGTCGGTTCATCAACCAGCTCGATTACGACGAGAAGCGCAAGATTGCCATCATCGGACGCGGGGTTCAGGAAGTGTTGTTCGCCCCCTGGGAAGAGCCCATCGGCCAGGACATCAATATCCACGGGGTGAATTTCACCGTGGTGGGCACCTTCACCTCCATGACAACTGGCGACAATGCGGCCAATGAGGAGGAGGCGATTTTCATCCCCAACCGCACCCTGCGCCACGCCTTCAACCAGGCCGGCTGGATCGGCAACATCACCCTGGTTCCCAAGCCGGGGCACGATGCCGCCATGGTCGAAGAGAAAGTCAAAACCCTGCTCAAGGAGTACCACCGTGTGCACCCGGACGATCGGGCGGTATTCGGTAGCTGGAACATGCAGGAGTTCTACGACCGGATTCAGGGATTGTTTACCGGCATTCAGGTTTTCAGCTGGATTGTGGCCATCGGCACCATTCTCGCGGGCGTCATCGGTGTGGGCAATATCATGCTCATCGTGGTGAAAGAGCGCACCCGCGAAATTGGCCTGCGCAAGGCTCTGGGTTCCACGCCCGGCGCCATCGTCAGCATGATTGTCCAGGAGGCACTGGTGATCACCGGTTTTGCCGGCTACCTGGGCCTGGTCGCCGGGGTGTTTGCGCTGGAGGGCGTCAATGCCTATCTGCAGAGCATCGGCGCCAGCGGTAACACGTTTCAGCGCCCCGAAATCGATTTTTCCACGGCACTGGTCGCCATCGGCGTCTTGATGCTGGCGGGTCTGCTCGCCGCGCTACTGCCGGCGGCCAAGGCGGCGCGAGTCAATCCGATCGTTGCCCTACAGGATGAATGATCTGTCTTTATTACCCGAACAGCCGACGCTTGTTCACAAGGAGTCACCATGAAGAAAGTTGTTTCCATCGGCGCACTGGTACTGTTGCTTGCCCTGTTTGTGTGGACCACCTGGTTTCTGTATCAGAAATCCCAGGAGCCGCCCGTGGTGCATCAGACCGATAAGCCGTTCATTACCGACATTGTCACCAAGACGGTCGCCATCGGGACCATCGTGCCGCGTCAGGAGATCAATATTAAATCCCAGGTCTCCGGGGTCGTGGACGAACTCTACATGGACGGCGGAGAACAGGTGAGCGAGGGCGATCTGATTGCCCGGATCAAGCTGATTCCCGATATGGAACACCTCAATCAGGCCCAATCCCAGCTGCAGACGGCGCGCATCAACCTGCGCAACACCGAACGGGAGCTGCAACGCCAGAAACGGCTGTTTGAGCAGAACCTGATTTCCGAGTCCGAGTACAACAGCTTTCTGCTCAGCTACGAGCTGCAGCAGGAGTCCGTGGCCGCGGCCGAGAACAATGTGTCACTGATCACCGAAGGGGCGACCACCAGCGCCGATCAAACCTCCAACCGGGTGCGCGCCACCACCAGTGGCATGGTGCTGGATGTGCCGGTCAAGGAGGGGGTGTTTGTGATTGAGTCCAACACCTTCAACGAAGGCACCACCATTGCCATCATTGCCGACATGACCGATCTGATCTTTGAGGGTCAGGTGGATGAGTCGGAAGTGGGCAATCTGCGCGAGGGCATGGAGTTGATCCTGAACATCGGTGCGCTGGATGGCGAGACCTTTCCCGCCACGCTGGAGTACATTTCTCCCAAGGGGATCGAGGATCAGGGCACCATCAACTTCGAGATCCGGGCGGCGATCAAGCTGGAGGAGGACGATTTCCTGCGCGCCGGCTACAGCGCCAACGCGGATATCATCATGGCCCAGAAGGAGGAGGTGCTGGCGATCAATGAGGGCAATCTGCTGTTTGAGGAGGATGGCCGGTTTGTCGAGGTTGAGGTGGGCGAGCAGCAATTTGAAAAGCGCCGGGTGAAGACGGGCATTTCCGATGGGATCAATATCGAGATTCTCGAGGGGCTTGATCTGGGTGATGCTATTAAAAGGCAGTAGGACCAACCATCAATAACAGTCAGAGAGACCGGTCGCTTTGGGGATGCCCTAGATACAGTGGTTTTGAACTTCAGTGATTGCTTCACGTCCGGCCCGCTTCGGGGTGGACCGTTCCAAGACACGTAGCGAGTACATCCCTGTAACTCGTCAACACTAGTCCCGCGGTTGACGGTCTTGGAACGGTCCACCCCAAATCGGGCCTCTGAGCCTTGTAGATATAATCCCTCCAGCAATAATTTTGTGGCCTGATACCCTCATGGCAGGTGCGCTGTCGCTTACCAGCCCTACAGGCTCGCACGGCGGGCCCTACAATGTGCGGAGGACCGATCTGGGGTAAGGTCTTCCCGGACCGTCACCGACAGGATGTCGGTGGAGAGGCCCCAAGGATGGGTTTACGCCGTGTCCGGGAAGACCTTACCCCTGAGCGGGCCGGGCGTGAAGCAATCACTGAAATTCATAGATACTCTATCTAGGGCACAGAGACCTATCGAAGGCAGGGATGCCACCGGGATTCTTGACAGCACCCCCGCCCCTGCCTAGGATGCCATTCCTTATCAGTAACAGAGCCCTAGCCCCATGCTGCCTTTTCATCAGGTTGTTGCCGACGACTTTGAAGCCGTCAACCAGCGCATACTCGAACAGCTGCACTCCGACGTTGAACTGGTCGAAAACATCGGCCACTACCTCATTGAAGCCGGCGGCAAACGGCTCCGGCCCCTCATGGTTCTGCTCACCACCCGCGCGCTCGATTATCAAGGGCGCGACCACCTCGACCTGGCCGCGATCATCGAATTCATCCACACCGCCACCCTGCTCCACGACGACGTCGTCGACACCTCCGACCGGCGCCGCGGGCGGCTGACCGCCAACGCCCAGTGGGGCAACGCCCCCGCCGTTCTGGTGGGCGACTTTCTGTACTCGCGCGCCTTTCAGATGATGGTGGCCATCGGCCGCATGGACATCATGTCGGTGCTGTCCGAGACCACCAACCGCATTGCCGAGGGTGAAGTCCAACAGCTGGTCAATGCCAAGGATCCCGCCGTTACCGAAGAGAACTATTTCTCGGTCATCGACAAAAAAACCGCCATCCTGTTTGCCTCCGCCTGTGAAGTGGCTGCGCTGTTGAGTGACGCCTCCAAAGCGCAGCGCAAAGCGCTGCGCGCCTACGGCCACCATGTGGGCATGGCGTTCCAGCTGATGGACGATGCCCTCGACTACCGGGGCGATGCGCAGACGCTGGGCAAGAATGTGGGGGATGATCTGGCCGAGGGCAAACCCACCCTGCCACTCATCTACGCCATGGAGAACGGTTCACCGGAACAATCCAGCCTGGTCGCGAGCGCCATCCGTTCGGGCGATGCCAGCCAGTTGCCCCAGGTGCTGGAAATCGTCAACGCCACCGGCGCCATGGAGTACACCCTGGGCCGGGCCCACAAGCAGGTAGAGCGTGCCCGGGCCCAGCTGTCGGGGCTGCCGGACAGCCGCTACACTCAGGCCATGGCCGAGGTCGCCGATTTTGCCCTGGCACGCAGCCACTAGCGCATAGCCACCCCAGACTGGTGGTGACACCGGCGGCCACATTTTGAACAGCCCGCTAGACAAGCTCCACACAGTCGGTAGAATGGCGAACTTTGCCGCACCAATTGCGACCCGAATAGCCTTCCGGACGCTGATGAGCCGCTGTCCGGACGCCGATTTGCCAAACAGCCAAATAGCCAATTAGAGAGAACCGAGCCGAAACTATGAACGCCTTTGCCCAGAAAAATGCCTACAACCGCGACGAACTGCTCGAGTGTGGCCACGGCCGCCTGTTTGGTCCCGGAAACGCGCAGCTCCCTGTACCCAACATGCTGATGCTCGACCGCATTGCTCACATCAGTGAAACGGGCGGCGAATTCGGCAAAGGCGAGATCATCGCTGAGCTCGACATCACGCCAGATCTGTGGTTTTTCGATTGCCACTTCCCCGGTGACCCGGTCATGCCCGGCTGCCTGGGCCTGGACGCCATGTGGCAGCTGGTAGGCTTCTTTCTGGGCTGGAAGGGAAACCCCGGCAAGGGCCGGGCCCTGGGCTGCGGTGAGGTCAAGTTCACTGGCCAGATCCTGCCGACCGCCAAGCAGATCACCTACCATATCAACCTCAAACGTGTGATCGAGCGCAAGCTGGTCATGGGGATCGCCGATGGCCGCGTTTCCGTGGACGGCAAGGATATTTACTTCGCCAAAGACCTGCGGGTTGGCCTGTTTCAGAACACCGATTCGTTCTAGAACGCGTCAGCGACCCCCCGGTTTGACGCTAAACTTTCTGCGTCGGGCGGGGTCGAACACAGTCAACGACCGGCTGATTTGTGTGGCATAATGGCGCCCACAGCTTCCGCTACAATCAGAGAGAATCAAGAGGTAGCCTATGAAACGCGTTGTAGTTACCGGCATGGGCATCGTGTCCTGCTTAGGTAATGAGATCGCCACCGTGCTTGAGGCACTGCGCGAGGGCCGCTCCGGCATCACATTCCAGGAAACCTATGCCGAGATGGGCTTCCGCAGCCAGGTGGCGGGCTCCATCGATATCGACCTGAAAGAGTGCATCGATCGCAAGGTGCTGCGCTTTATGGGTGACGCGGCCGCTTATGCCTACATTTCCATGGATCAGGCCATTGCCGATGCCGGGCTGGATGAGTCGCTGGTTTCCAACGAACGCACCGGGATCATCATGGGCTCCGGCGGCGCCTCATCCAAGAACCTGGTCGAGGCGGCCGATGTGCTGCGCGAGAAAGGGCTCAAACGCGTAGGCCCCTACCGGGTGACCCAGACCATGGGCAGCACCACCTCGGCCTGCCTGGCGACGCCCTTCAAGATCCGCGGCGTGAACTACTCCATTTCCTCGGCCTGCGCCACCAGCGCCCACTGTATCGGCACCGCCATGGAGCAGATCCAGCTGGGCAAGCAGGACATCGTCTTTGCCGGCGGTGGCGAGGAAGAGCACTGGTCACTGACCTGCCTGTTTGACGCCATGGGCGCGCTGTCAACCAAGTACAACGATACCCCGGACAAGGCCTCCCGCGCCTACGATGCCAGCCGCGACGGCTTTGTCATCGCCGGTGGTGGCGGCTGCCTGGTCCTGGAAGAGTACGAGCACGCCAAGGCCCGCGGAGCGAAGATCTACGCGGAGCTGGTGGGTTATGGCGCCAATTCCGACGGCTACGACATGGTGGCCCCCTCGGGCGAGGGCGCTCAGCGCTGCATGAAGCAGGCGCTGGCCACCACCGACGGCCCCGTGGACTACATCAACTCCCACGGCACCAGCACCCCCGTCGGCGACCTGGCCGAGCTCAAGGCCGTGCGCGCCACCTTCAGCGACAAGATTCCGGCCATCAGCTCCACCAAATCGCTGACCGGGCATTCTCTGGGCGCGACCGGCGTACAGGAGGCCATCTACAGCCTGCTGATGATGCAGAACGACTTTATCTGCGCCTCGGCGAATATCGATCAGCTGGATGATGAAGCCGAAGGTCTGCCGATCGTGACCGAGCGTCGGGACAACGTGAAGCTCGAGCGCGTCATGTCCAACAGCTTTGGTTTTGGCGGGACGAACGCCTGCCTGATTTTCCAGCGGATCTAAACCAGCCAGCGGCTAATCTCTGTTCTGATGCAGCCACTGCTTGATCATGGGAACCAGACTCGGTTCCCATGATCGGGTCTGCACGCCAAAATTGTCCCGCACCCGCCGACAGCTGAGCACCGCGCTCACCGGTTCATCCTCAGGCAACGAATCCAGTCGGGTCAGCATGGGCTCGGCGGGCAACGCCTCCAACTGGCGCAACACGTCGACCACCTGGGCCGCCAGTTCCGCCTGCGAGCAGGCACCAGTGCTGCAATAGTGGAGGGTCCCCCAGTTTTCCGCGCCACAGCTGACCTGCTTCACCAGCGCTACCGCCACCCGGGCCACGTCTGACAGAGCCGTGGGCGCCCCTCTCAGCCGGGCATTCACCATGACCGCCTCGCTGGAGTACAGCTGAGTCAGCAGGCGGGTCAGCAGGTTGTCGCCGTGACTGTCCAGTAGCCAGCTCAGGCGCAAAATCAGCCTCTGCGGCAGGTTGGCCTCCAGTGCCTGCTCGGCAGCAAGCCAGGCCCGGCCGGTGTCACTCTGGGGGTTGGGTTCGTCGCGCTCGCTGTGACTGCTTTTATTGTCGCCACCGAATACGCGATAGCTGGAAAACTGCAACACGGGGGTTCCGCCGGGCTGGCAGGCACGCCCCAGTCCGGCCGCCGCGGCCTGCTGGAGTGTCCGTTCGCCCACATCGGGCAAATCCGACCAGCCCAGTGTGTTGATGACCAGGCCCGGGCGCAAATCCTGGATATAGTCGGCCACCGCGCTCGCACTGTGCCAGTCGAGCGCGTCGGGCCCGGAGGTCACCAGGCTGAAGGCCTCGCGCTCCAGCTCGTGCTCAAGCGCACGCCCCAGGGGGTTGGAAACATCAGTCAACAGCAGTTTCAAAAGAGAGTCAGACCGGCTTTCTAAAAGGGAATGTCGTCATCAAAGCTGTCGAAGCCGCCGGCGGGCTGCTGAGGGGGCTGCTGCGGCTGGTTGCCGCCCTGCCCTTGACCCTGCCCATAACCCTGGCCCTGGCCACCTTGCGGCGCATTGCTGCCATAGTCATTGCTGGGCCCCTGCTGAGCGGGCTGGTTGCCGTAGCCGCCACCGTAACCGGCATTGTCATTGCTACCGCCGCGGCCATCGAGCATCTGCATCTCACCGGCGACGATCTCAGTGGTGTAGCGATCCTGGCCGTCCTGACCCTGCCACTTGCGGGTACGCAGCGAGCCCTCGATGTACACTTTGCTGCCCTTCTTCAGGTATTCACCGGCAATTTCGGCCAGCCGGTTGAAAAACACCACCCGGTGCCACTCGGTCCGCTCCTGGGGCTGACCGGTCTGCTTGTCTTTCCACTGCTCACTGGTCGCCAGATTGACGTTGGTCACCGCCCCACCGGAGGGCATATAGCGGGTTTCCGGGTCGGCGCCCAGATTGCCTATGAGGATGACTTTGTTGATTCCCCGAGCCATGGTTTTCTCCTAAATTGTGATCGATCAGAATGGCCGTCAGGATACACCAGCCGACGGTAGCTGTCATCGCGGGATCACGCACTGTTCGGCAATCTCGGTCAGTTGATGACGATCCACACGACGCGGGTCGACTTTCAGGTAGGCCGTGCCTTCACTCTCCACTACCACCACCTCTTCAACGCCGGGCACTTCCGCCAGACGCTCACTGAACTCCTCGCTCACGCGCCCGTGCAAGGGAATCAACACGCTCGCCAGATAGCGGGGCGGGCGCATCCAGAGGGCGATCAAGCCCCAGGCCAGCGACAGGAGCGCCGCCAGAACCAGCAGGGCCGAATCGCCCCACCACTGCAGCAACAGCCCCCCGAGGGCACCCCCGACAAAGGCTCCAAAAAACTGACAGCTGGCGTAAATGCTGGTGGCCGTGCCCTTGCCGCCCGCCGGCGCGGTTTTGCTCACCAGCGAGGGCAGCGTCGCCTCCAGCAGGTTGAACGCCATGAAAAAGAAAAACAGCAGGGTCAGAACCAGCACCGGAGAGGGGGGTAAGTTGAGCGCCAGCAGGCAGGCGCCCAGCAGCGCAATCGCCCCGAGAAACACCGGCTTCATCCGCCGGTGCTTCTCAGCCAGAATGATGAACGGCAGCATCGCCACGAAAGCCCCCGCCAGCAGGGGCAGGTAGACGTACCAGTGGTCTTCGCGGGCCCGCCCCAGATCCTGCTCGAGCATGCCCGGCAGCACCAGAAACGCGGCCATGAGCACAAAATGCAGCACAAAGATGCCAAAGTTGAGCCTGAGCAGCTCCCGGTTGGCCAACACCTGCCGGATCAGCTCCGGCACGGCGCCCACGTCGCGTCGCCGCCGGGGTGGGCGCTGAACCGTCGGCACCAGGGCCCAGAGCACCCAGAGCCCCACCAGGCCCAGAAGCGACGTCAGCCAGAAGATGGCCGACATGCCACCCCAGGCCGCCAGCAGGGGGCCAATCACCAGCGCGAGCGAGAAGGACGCGCCGATGGCCGCGCCTATTGTCGCCATGGCTTTGGTGCGATTCTCCTCGGCGGTGAGATCCGCCAGCAGCGCCATCACCGCCCCGGCAATCGCTCCACCGCCCTGCAGCAGTCGACCCAGCACCAATTCGTACACCGTATCGGCCTGCGCGGCGACCACGCTGCCGATAGTGAACACTAACAAACCGGCGGCGATGACCGGCTTGCGACCGATACGATCGGAGAGGATGCCAAAGGGAATCTGCAGTAGCGCCTGGCTGAACCCGTAGGCCCCCAGCGCCAGGCCCAACAGCATGGGCGTGGCATGGCGGTAGTCGTCGCCGTAGAGCATGAGCACGGGCAGCACCATAAACAGCCCGAGCATGCGGAAGGCATACAGTAGCGCGAGCGATACCACGGTGCGGCGCTCAAATGGGATAGTGGCGGTCAGCAAAAACGGCTCCCGGCTTCAGGCATTAATAAAAGGGAGCCGGATTCTACCACAGGCAGAGACCATTCCTTTTCTTCTCGAACAGTCTTCCATCACGCTCAGCCGCTGCGGCATCACGGCCGAAACAGAATTCGTTTGCACACCGATGACCGGGCCGGGGGTGAAATGCGTATAATGTCGGGTTTTGATCGTTTCGGGAGAGACAATGGACACGATTCTGGTTCGCGGGGCCCGCACCCACAATCTGAAGAACATCGATCTGGACATTCCCCGGGACAAACTGGTGGTCATTACCGGCCTGTCCGGTTCGGGAAAGTCGTCACTCGCCTTTGATACCCTCTACGCCGAGGGCCAGCGGCGCTACGTGGAATCACTGTCCACCTACGCCCGGCAATTCCTTTCCATGATGGAAAAGCCCGACGTGGATCATGTCGAAGGCCTGAGTCCGGCCATCTCCATCGAACAGAAGTCCACGTCCCACAACCCCCGCTCCACCGTGGGCACCATCACCGAAATCTACGACTATCTGCGCCTGCTGTACGCCCGTGTCGGGGAGCCGCGCTGCCCGATTCACGGGGAGCCGCTGAGCGCCCAGACCGTCAGCGAAATGGTCGACTCGGTCCTTGCGCTGCCCGAGGGCACCAAGTTGATGCTGATGGCGCCGGTGATTCGCGACCGCAAGGGTGAGCACTTACATATCTTTGAGCAGCTCAAGCGCGAGGGCTTCATTCGGGCGCGGGTGGACAAGCTGCTGGTGGATCTGGACGACCTGCCCAAGCTGGACAAGAAAAAGAAGCATACGATTGAGGTGGTCGTGGACCGCTTCAAGGTGCGCCCGGATCTGCAGACCCGCCTGGCCGAGTCGTTCGAGACGGCGCTCAACCTGACCGAGGGGCTGGTGGGCATCAGTTTCATGGACGGCGAGCAGGAGGACCAGATGTTCTCCGCCAAACACGCCTGTCCCGTGTGCGATTACAGCCTGACCGAGCTGGAGCCGCGCCTGTTTTCATTCAACAATCCCGCCGGGGCCTGCCCCAGCTGCGATGGCCTGGGCGTGAACCAGTTTTTTGACGAGGCTCGTGTGGTGCAGAATCCGGACGCCTCTCTGGCGAGCGGGGCGATTCGCGGCTGGGATCAGCGCAACATCTACTACTATCACATGCTCGACTCACTGGCCGAGCACTACGGGTTTGAGATCGACACACCCTGGAAAGAGCTCAAGACCCGCGATCGGCGGGTCGTGCTCTACGGCTCGGGCGATGAGGAGATCGACTTCAGCTACATCAACGAGCGCGGCGATCAGTACAAACGTCGCCATCGCTTTGAGGGGGTATTGCCCAACATGGAGCGGCGCTATCGGGACACGGAATCGTCCTCGGTACGCGAAGAGCTCGCCAAATACATGTCCAGCCAACCCTGCCCGAGTTGCGGTGGTGGTCGCTTGCGCGAGGAGGCTCGCAATGTCTTCATCGACGAGCGCACCCTCCCCGAAATTGTCGACCTGCCCGTGGGGGGAGCCCACGACTACTTCAGTCAGTTGACGTTCACCGGTAGCCGCGGCCGCATTGCCGAGAAGATCCTCAAAGAGCTGCGCGAGCGGTTCCGCTTTCTGGTGGATGTGGGCCTTAACTACCTCACCCTGAGTCGCAGCGCCGACAGTCTGTCGGGCGGTGAGGCCCAGCGTATACGGCTGGCCAGTCAGATCGGCGCCGGGCTCGTGGGCGTGATGTACATTCTGGACGAGCCCTCCATTGGCCTGCACCAGCGCGATAATGAGCGCTTACTGCGCACGCTCAACCACCTGCGCGATATCGGCAATACCGTGATCGTGGTGGAGCACGACGAAGACGCCATCCGTCACGCGGACCACGTCATTGACATCGGCCCCGGTGCGGGTGTGCACGGGGGCGAAATCATTGCCCAGGGCGACGTCAACACCATCATGCAGACGCCCGGCTCCATAACCGGTGAGTACCTCAGCGGCAAACGCGAGATCGCGATTCCCGGGCAACGGCGCCCGATCGATCCCGAACGGGTCCTGCGTCTGAGCGGTGCCAGCGGCAACAACCTGCGCAACGTCACCATGGAGCTGCCCGTCGGTCTGATGACCTGCGTTACTGGTGTTTCCGGTTCGGGCAAGTCCACCCTGATCAACGCCACCCTGCATCCGCTGGCGGCCACTGAACTCAACGGCGCCACTACCCTCAAGGCGGCCCCCTACGAGAGCGTGGAAGGACTGGAGCTGTTCGACAAATGTGTCGATATCGACCAGAGCCCGATCGGACGCACCCCGCGCTCCAACCCCGCGACCTACACGGGCATTTTTACCCCCATCCGCGAGCTGTTCGCCGGTACGCAGGAAGCCCGCTCGCGCGGCTACAAGCCGGGACGGTTCAGCTTCAACGTTCGGGGTGGTCGCTGTGAGGCCTGTCAGGGGGATGGCGTGACCAAGGTGGAAATGCACTTCCTGCCGGATGTATTCGTGCCCTGTGACGTCTGCAAGGGCAAGCGCTACAACCGCGAGACGCTGGAAGTAAGGTACAAGGGCAAAAACATTCATGAGGTTCTGGAGCTCACAGTCGAAGAGGCGCGCACCTTCTTCGATGCCATCCCCGCCATCGCCAACCGCCTGCAGACACTGATGGATGTGGGGCTGTCCTACATCCATCTGGGGCAGGCGGCCACCACCCTCTCCGGGGGTGAGGCGCAACGGGTGAAGCTGTCCCGTGAGCTCTCCAAGCGCGATACCGGCCAGACCCTGTACATTCTGGATGAGCCTACCACCGGCCTGCACTTCTACGATATCGAGCAGTTGCTGACCGTACTGCACCGCCTGAGAGATCACGGCAATACCGTGGTCGTGATCGAGCATAACCTGGATGTGATCAAAACCGCCGACTGGCTGATTGATCTCGGACCCGAGGGGGGTTCCGGTGGTGGGGAGATCATTGCCACGGGAACACCCGAACAGGTGGCCCAGCTGGAACACTCCCACACCGGGCGCTTCCTGAAGCCCATGCTCGACGCCAATACCGCCCGCAAACAGGCCGGGTAATCACCCTTCGCACGGCCAGCAGGCCGTGCGGCAAGCCCCAACACGCAAAAAGCCAGGCACAAGGCCTGGCTTTTTGTGATGTCAGTGTTTCAGTGAGCCGGGACACCGGCCCAGCTGACTCACTGCTCGGCGGCTTCCGGGGTGTTGGACACCTCTTCTTCCACCTGCTCAACCTGCGGACGGTCTACCAGCTCGACGTAGGCCATTGGGGCCTTGTCGCCGGTGCGGTATCCACATTTGAGAATACGAATGTATCCACCCGGACGTGCTTCGTAGCGCGGACCCAATTCGCTGAACAATTTGCCGACGGCTTCTTTATCACGCAGACGGCTAAATGCCAGACGACGATTGGATACGCTGTCCTTTTTGGCCAAAGTGATGAGCGGCTCGGCAACGCGACGCAGCTCTTTCGCTTTGGGCAGGGTGGTTTTAATCAGCTCGTGCTCAACCAGAGACGCAGTCATATTGCGAAACATGGCTTTGCGGTGTGAGCTGTTACGATTCAGTTGACGGCCACTATGACGATGACGCATGACGCTAAACCCTTCACTAACGATCGCTTCACAGCGATCTCGTTGACCGCCGGCAATTGCCGGCGACGAAACAATTTATGATCAGTCTTCGTTTTTCAAACTGGCCGGTGGCCAATTTTCCAAACGCATACCAAGAGACAACCCACGAGAGGCGAGCACATCTTTAATCTCGGTCAGAGACTTCTTACCCAGATTCGGAGTCTTGAGCAGCTCAACTTCTGTGCGCTGAATCAGATCGCCGATGTAGTAGATGTTCTCTGCCTTCAGACAGTTGGCCGAGCGAACGGTCAGTTCCAGGTCGTCCACAGGACGCAACAGAACCGGATCGATCGCCTCTTCTTTCTCTTCTGGAGTCGACTGCTTCTCGGCTTCCAGGTCAACAAAGACAGCCAGCTGCTGCTGCAAGATGGTAGCCGCGCGGCGGATAGCCTCTTCCGGATCAATGGTACCGTTGGTTTCCAGATCCAGAACCAGCTTATCCAGGTCAGTACGCTGCTCCACTCGAGCCGCTTCGACCGAGTAGGACAGACGACGGACCGGGCTGTAGGTCGCATCCAATTGCAAGCGACCGATGGCACGGCTTTCATCGTCGTCCTGACGGCGTGTATCAGCCGGCTCGTACCCGCGGCCACGCGCGACGGTCAGGCGCATGTTGAGCTCGACATTACCCGTGATATTGGCAATCAGCAAATCGGGATTTTTGATCTCGATATCGTGATCGACCTGGATATCACCGGCGGTAACAACACCCGGGCCCTTCTTCTTCAGTGTCAGCACCGCACGGTCTTTGCCGTGCATGACAACAGCCACATTTTTAAGGTTGAGCAGGATTTCGATAACGTCTTCCCGCACACCCTCAATGTCACTGTATTCGTGCAATACACCGTCGATTTCCACCTCGGTAACGGCACAGCCCGCCATGGAGGAGAGCAGAATACGCCGCAGGGCATTGCCCAGAGTGTGACCGAAACCGCGCTCAAGCGGCTCCAGTACCACGCGCGCGTGGGACGGGCTATTTTCGGTCACATCGATATGACGCGGTGTCAAAAATTCGTTTACTGCAGTCTGCATAGCCACACCTGTTAGCGGTTAGTCCCTTACTTGGAGTAAAGCTCGACAATAAGGTTCTCGTTGATTTCAGCGGGCAACTCACTGCGATCGGGAACTCGGGTAAACACACCTTCCTTTTTGTCCGCGTTCACATCGATCCACTCGACGTTGCTGCGCTGGCCGGCAAGAGTCAACGCGCTCTGAATGCGCAGTTGATTACGGGCCTTCTCGCGAATAGCGACCACATCACCTTCCTTCACCTGGTAGGAGGGAATGTTCAGGGTCTTGCCGTTAACGCTGACAGCCTTGTGAGACACCAACTGACGCGATTCCGCGCGAGTTGAGCCAAAGCCCATCCGGTAGACGACATTGTCCAGGCGGCCTTCCAGCAGCTTCAACAGGTTCTCACCGGTTGCGCCCTTACGACGAGCCGCTTCTTTGTAGTAGCTGCGGAACTGCTTTTCCATCACACCGTAAGTGCGACGAACTTTCTGCTTTTCGCGCAACTGCACACCGTAATCCGACAGACGACCACGACGGGCGCCATGCTGACCGGGTACAGATTCCAGTTTACATTTTGAATCCAGGGCGCGGGCACCACTCTTCAGGAAGAGATCGGTACCTTCGCGGCGGGACAATTTACATGTTGGTCCAATATAACGAGCCATTATCTATTCCCCTTACACTCGACGTTTCTTGGGAGGACGGCAGCCGTTGTGCGGAATCGGCGTAACGTCGACAATATTGGTTATCTTGTAACCAACATTATTAAGTGCGCGAACTGCTGATTCGCGCCCGGGTCCGGGACCCTTCACTTCCACGTCGAGGTTCTTCAAACCGTATTCTTTCGCAGCTTCCCCGGCACGCTCCGCCGCAACCTGGGCGGCAAAAGGAGTACTCTTACGCGAACCGCGGAAACCTGACCCACCGGAGGTGGCCCAGCTCAGGGTGTTACCCTGACGGTCGGTAATGGTGACAATGGTGTTGTTAAAAGACGCGTGGATATGGGCTACCCCATCGACCACCGACTTTTTGATCTTCTTTTTCGTTGCGGTTTTATTACCTGGCTTCGCCATAGCAATCTCTTCCTAACCTGTAGTTACCGTAGTTTGAATGACTGGCGCCCGATTAACGTTTAATCGGCTTGCGCGGGCCCTTACGAGTACGTGCGTTGGTCTTGGTACGCTGACCATGTACCGGGAGGCTGCGACGGTGCCGCAGACCACGGTAGCAACCCAGGTCCATCAAACGCTTGATATTCATCGACACAACGCGACGCAAGTCACCTTCTACGGTGTGCTTGCCCAACTCGGCACGGATGGCGTCCAGCTGCTCTTCAGAGAGCGAACCCATCTTTTCATTCTCTGCGATGCCAGTGGCGGCGCAGATCTGCTGTGCTGTGGTACGGCCAACTCCATAGACGTAAGTCAGGGAGATAACCGCGTGCTTGTGGTCTGGTATGTTTACACCAGCAATACGGGCCATTCAAATTACTCCAGTAACACAAAAATTGCAGCGCTGACGGCAATATTCGCCATCCAACACCTCCAAAAGGCGCGCAAGGATAGCGATAAAATCACCAAAATGCAATATTAGCCTGAAGATTTCTCCTCAGACGACAGTCAACGCCCCCAAAAAGCCTTCCAGCCACCCGGCCGGAAGGCCAATTTCTTAACCCTGCCGCTGCTTATGACGAGGCTCAGCTTCGCAGATTACCCGCAGAACGCCGTTGCGCTTTACCATTTTGCAGTTGCGACAGATTTTTTTAACAGAAGCACGAACTTTCATGATCCTACCCTAATAGTGGGGATTAGCGCGTATTACCGCTACCATATCCCTTCAAGTTTGACTTCTTCATCAGCGATTCGTACTGATGAGACATCAGGTGCGCCTGAACCTGGGACATAAAGTCCATGACCACCACCACCACGATCAGCAGCGAGGTACCCCCCAGATAGAAGGGGACGTTAGCGGCCACCACCAGAAACTGGGGCATCAGACACACCGCCGACATATAGACAGCACCCACGACGGTCAAACGCGTCAGAACACTGTCAATATAACGTGCCGACTGCTCTCCCGGGCGAATCCCCGGGATGTAGGCGCCGGACTTCTTCAGGTTATCCGCCACTTCCTTCGGGTTGAACATCAACGCCGTATAGAAGAAGCAGAAGAACGAGATCAACGCAGCAAACAGCAGAATGTTCAGCGGCTGCCCGGGACCAATAGCCAGGGCGAGATCCTGGAGAAAGTCGCTGGCGAAACCGTCACCGCCTTCGCCGAACCACTGAGCAATAGAGGCCGGGAACAGCAGGATACTGCTTGCAAAAATGGCCGGAATCACGCCCGCCATATTGATCTTGAGCGGCAGATGACTGGTCTGCGCCGCATAGGCATTACGCCCCTGTTGGCGCTTGGCATAGTTGACGGTAATACGGCGTTGACCACGCTCGACCCGAACCACACCCCAGATCACGGCCAGAGCAATCACGGCGATCACGAGCAAGAGCAGCAGATGCAGGTCGCCCTGACGCGAGCTCTCGAACGCCTGCCCTACGGCACTGGGCAGCCCGGCGACAATACCGGCGAAGATCAGCATCGAAATACCGTTACCGATCCCCTTCTCAGTCACCTGTTCACCCAACCACATCATGAACACCGCGCCGGTGACCAGAGATGTGACGGCGATGAAGTGAAACGCAAAATCCGCTTCGCCGCCGTAGGCAAACCCGGAAAAGCTCACGGACATCGCCATGGCCTGAACGGTTGCCAATACCACGGTACCGTAACGGGTGTACTGATTGATCTTGCGACGCCCCGCGTCACCCTCTTTCTTCAGTTGCTCCAAAGAAGGCGTCACCGCCGTCATCAACTGCATGATGATCGAGGCTGAAATGTACGGCATGATGCCCAGAGCCAGAATACTCATACGCTCCAGAGCGCCACCGGAGAACATGTTGAACATGCCCAGGATAGTGCCCTGATTCTGGTTAAACAGGTTAGCGATTCGCTCTGGATCAAGCCCCGGTACCGGGATATGTGTCCCGATCCGGTAGACGATGATCGCCAGGAACAAAAAACGCAGGCGAGCCCAAAGCTCGCCTAAACCTTTTTGATTTGCTAACGGCTGATTACCGGGAGTTGCCATTGTGGCGCCCCTTACTCTTCGACTTTCCCGCCGGCTGCTTCAATGGCAGCCTTGGCACCCTTGGTGACAGCCAAACCTCTTACTGTAACCGCTTTGTTCAGTTCGCCTGACAAGAAGATCTTGGCTCGCTTCATGCTCGCACTGATCACGTCAGCCTGCTTCAGGGTCTCGATGTCAACCGTGTCGCCTTCGACTTTGTTCAGCTCAGACAAGCGAACTTCGGCGGTCACCCGGCCGATACGAGAGGTAAAGCCGTACTTCGGCAGCCGCTTCTGCAGCGGCATCTGACCGCCCTCAAAACCGGGAGCCACAGTACCACCAGAGCGAGATTTCAAACCTTTGTGACCGCGACCGGCGGTCTTGCCCAAGCCACTACCGATACCACGACCCACACGCTTCTTGTCGTGGGTGCTACCGGGGGCGGGGCTCAGCGTATTAAGACGCATTTTATTCTCCCTCTACCTTGACCAGATAGTTTACAGAATTAATCATCCCACGCACGGAGGGAGTATCTTCTACCTCGACGGTGTGGCCGATACGGCGCAAGCCCAAACCAGCCACACTGGCCTGGTGCTTTTTAAGGCGACCGGCCGCGCTCCGGGTCTGAGTCACTTTAATCATTTTCTTAGCCATGGTCGTATTCCGCAATCAAACAACTGGCGTGAGCCAATCAATTCAGGATATCTTCAACACTTTTACCGCGCTTCGCGGCAACCGCCTCCGGAGAGGACATTGCTTTGAGAGCGTTAAAAGTGGCACGAACGACGTTTACCGGATTGGTAGAGCCGTAACACTTGGACAGTACGTTCTGAACGCCGGCAATTTCCAGCACTGAACGCATCGCACCACCGGCAATCACACCAGTACCCTGAGAAGCGGGCTGCATGAAAACCTTGGAAGCGCCGTGACGGCCCTTCGTGGCGTACTGCAGTGTATCGCCATTTAAGTCCACGTCAATCATATTACGCCGGGCCGCTTCCATCGCCTTCTGGATGGCGACCGGCACTTCGCGTGCCTTGCCCCGGCCAAAGCCGACTTTACCGTTGCCATCGCCGACCACAGTCAGCGCGGTGAAGGCAAAGATACGACCACCTTTAACAGTCTTGGCAACCCGGTTAACTTGGACAAGCTTCTCTTGCATGCCTTCGTTGTTGCCTTCTTCTTTCTTCGCGTATGCCATATCTTAACCCTTAGAATTCCAGTCCAGCTTCACGCGCGGCATCGGCCAGAGCCTTGACCCGACCGTGATACTTGAAACCGCTGCGGTCGAACGCTACCCGGGAAATGCCGGCAGCTTTGGCGCGCTCTGCAATCAGAGCACCGACAGCTTGCGCCGCATCGCTGTTACCCGTCTTGCCCTGGCGCAGATCTTTGTCCAGAGTGGAGGCACTCGCGAGTACCCGACCACCGTCTTCGGCAATAACCTGCGCGTAGATGTGCCGCGGCGTGCGGTGCACTGCCAGACGGCTTACGTTCAATTCACGAATCTTGGCACGGGCACGACGCGCACGGCGAAGACGAGATTGCTTTTTATCGCTCATATCTTGGCCCTACTTCTTCTTGGCTTCTTTACGACGTACTTGTTCAGAAGCATAACGAACGCCTTTACCCTTGTAGGGCTCCGGCTCGCGCAGTGCGCGAATTTCCGATGCTACCTGACCGAGCTGCTGCTTATCAGCGCCCGTAAGTACAATCTCCGTCTGACTCGGGGTTTCAACCGATACACCTTCCGGTAAGGTGTAATCTACTGGCTGAGAGTAACCCAGAGACAGGTTTACAGTTTTACCCGTTGCTTTCACACGATAACCAACGCCGACCAACTGCAGCTTCTCTTCGAAGCCCTTATCGACGCCAGCCACCATGCTTCCGACCAGGGCACGCATGGTGCCGGCCAGAGCGCGGGACTGCTTGGCCCCATCACGCGCGGTGAACTTCAACAGGTTCTCTTCCTGTTTCACTTCAACCTTGTCGTGAATTTCCAGAGCCAACGTACCTTTTCCGCCTTTCACGCTAAGGCTCTGACCCTGAAGGGTGACCTTAACAGCGGACGGTACTTCAACCGGACTGTTTGCAACTCGTGACATGACGACTTCCCGTTAAAATACTGTGCAGAGGACTTCACCACCAACGCCAGCGGCGCGAGCGGCACGATCTGTCATTACACCTTTACTGGTAGAAACAATGGCCACACCCAGGCCACTGCGTACACTCGGCAGCGCCGTCTTACCGGCATAGCTGCGCAGGCCTGGACGGCTTACACGAGCCAGCTCGGCAATGACAGGTTTGCCCTCAAAATACTTCAGCTCAACGGTCAACTGGGGCTTGGCGCCCTCAGATACCGAGAAACTGTCAACGTAACCTTCACTCACCAGCACTTCGGCCACACTGGCTTTCAGTTTGGAGGAAGGCATGGTGACATTCGGCTTACCCACCTGCTGGGCATTTCGAATGCGAGTCAGCATATCGGCCAACGGATCTTGCATGCTCATCTGATTCTGCTCCTAAAATTAAGCCCTTGGCTTACCAGCTGGACTTGACCAAGCCGGGGACATCACCACGCATGGCTGCTTCGCGCAGCTTATGCCGGCAAAGACCAAACTTGCGATAGACACCGTGCGGCCGACCAGTAATCCGACAGCGGCGACGAACGCGGCTGGGGCTGGCATCGCGCGGAAGTTGCTGCAGCTTGACTTGCGCTTCCCACACCTGCTCTTCCGAGGAGGCCGGATCTACAATCTTTGCCTTCAGCTCCGCACGCTTCGCGGCGTATTTGGCGACAGTACGCTCACGCTTTGCTTCACGTGCAACCATTGATTTTTTAGCCATGACGCTACCCTTAACCTTTGAACGGGAAGTTAAACGCTTTTAACAAGGCGCGACCTTCCGCGTCGTTGCGTGCGGTGGTCGTGATGCAAATATCCAGACCGCGCAACTTGTCAACCTTGTCATAATCGATCTCCGGGAAGATGATCTGCTCACCCACACCCATGGAGAAGTTACCCTGGCCGTCAAATTGCTTCGGGCTTACACCACGGAAGTCCCGGATACGGGGAATCGCGATGCTGACCAGGCGATCAAGAAACTCATACATGCGATCTTGCCGCAGAGTTACTTTACAACCGATCGGCCAACCATCCCGGATTTTGAACCCGGCAATCGACTTGCGAGCCTTGGTGATGACGACCTTCTGACCAGCCACCTTTTCAAGATCGCTGACCGCGTTGTCAAGCACTTTCTTGTCGCCCACAGCCTCACCGACGCCCATATTCAGGGTGATTTTGGTAATGCGTGGCACTTCCATCACATTTGCGAGCCCCAACTCCTCTTTCAGCTTGGGTGCGAGCTCTTTGCTGTACAGTTCTTTTAGCCTAGCCATGTCTACTTACGCCTCTACGGCTTCGCCATTGGATTTGAAAACTCGAACCTTGTCGCCGTTTTCAAGGATCTTGAAGCCCACACGATCAGCCTTCTGTGTTGCCGCGTTGTAAATGGCAACATTGGAAGCCTGCATCGCCGCTTCTTTCTCAACGATTCCGCCGGGTACGCCCATTTGCGGATTCGGTTTCTGGTGCTTCTTGATCATGTTGATGCCGGAGACAATCAGGCGGCCATCAGCCATAACGCGCGTCACTTTACCACGCTTACCTTTGTCACGACCGGCGATAACAATCACTTCGTCATCACGTTTAATTTTTCGCATTTTGTATGCCCTCAGCTCTCTGCTATTACCAGTGCTTAAAGCACTTCCGGCGCGAGAGAAATGATTTTCATGAACTTCTCGCCACGCAACTCGCGGGTCACTGGCCCGAAAATACGGGTACCGACCGGAGCATTCTGGTTGTTCAGCAGCACTGCAGCGTTGTCGTCGAACTTGATCAACGAACCATCCTGGCGGCGAACGCCTTTTTTGGTGCGTACAACTACCGCATTCATCACCTGGCCTTTTTTCACCTTACCGCGAGGAATTGCTTCCTTCACAGTAATTTTGATGATGTCCCCTACCGCGGCATAACGCCGGTGAGAACCGCCAAGAACCTTGATGCACTGAACCCGACGAGCGCCGCTGTTGTCAGCCACATCTAAGTAGGTTTCTGTTTGAATCATCGTCCGTCTCCGAAACTATTAAGTCGCCTGAAATACTTAGATCTCAGTTGCGCGCTCTTCAATGTTCACTAAAGCCCATGATTTGGTCTTTGACAGAGGACGAGACTCGGCAATTGTTACCACATCGCCAGTTCTGCAGTCATTGTTCTCATCATGTGCTTTCAGCTTTGATGACTTGCTCACGTACTTACCGTAGAGCTCGTGCTTTACGCGACGCTCGATTAGCACTGTGACGGTCTTATCCATCTTGTCGCTAACAACCTTTCCGGTCAGCGTACGAGCCAGTTTATCTGCCTGAGTCATCGTTAATTACCTGCCTTCTGTTTAAGCACCGTTTTAATTCGAGCTACATCGCGGCGAGTCTGCTTGAGCAGGTGAGTCTGACCGAGCTGGCCAGTAGCAGCCTGCATCCGCAGCTTGAACTGCTCCTTCAACTGATTGAGCAATTCGCCATTCAGCTCTTCAACGGATTTTTCCCGGAGTTCTGAAGCTTTCATCACATCACCGAACGTTTTACGAAAGTTGTTGTAATAGGCAACTTGGCCGCGGCCAGTGCGAAGGCTTCACGAGCCAGTTCTTCACTCACACCGTCCATCTCGTAGAGAACCTTGCCAGGACGGATCTGAGCCACCCAATATTCCACGTTACCCTTACCTTTACCCTGACGCACTTCCAGGGGCTTTTCAGTAATGGGCTTATCTGGAAACACGCGAATCCAGATTTTACCGCCACGTTTAATGTGACGAGTCATCGCACGACGGGCTGCCTCGATTTGGCGAGCTGTAATGCGACCGCGACCTGTAGCTTTCAAGCCAAAATCACCAAAGCTTACCTTGGCGCCCCTATGGGCCAGACCGCGATTGCGGCCCTTCATTTGCTTGCGAAACTTCGTACGCTTTGGTTGCAGCATCTTGCGTACCCCTTACTTGGACTTTGAGCCTTTTTTCTTAGGTGCAGCTTCAGCTTCGTCAATATCGCCGATCACTTCACCCTTGAAAATCCACACTTTCACACCGATGATGCCGTAGGTCGTTGCCGCTTCGGCCCCTGCGTAGTCGATATTCGCACGCAGTGTGTGCAACGGCACACGACCTTCACGGTACCACTCGCTACGAGCGATCTCGGCACCCCCCAGGCGGCCACCCACCTGGATCTTGATACCTTCCGCACCCTGACGCATGGCGTTCTGCACGGCACGCTTCATGGCACGGCGGAACATCACGCGACGCTCCAGCTGCTGAGCGACGTTCTGAGCCACCAATGAAGCATCCAGATCAGGCTTGCGGATCTCTTCAATGTTGATGTGCACGGGCACACCCATACGCTCGCTCACTTCGGCACGCAGACGATCAACATCCTCGCCTTTCTTACCGATCACAATCCCTGGACGGGCAGTGTGAATGGTGATGCGTGCCGTATTAGCGGGACGCTCAATATCAACACGGCTCACAGAAGCGCTGGACAATTTGTCCTTTATATAGGAACGCACTGCCAAATCATTGTTGAGTTTGTCTGCGTACTGGTTGCCACCGGCATACCACACTGAGGTATGCTTTTTGACGATACCCAGACGAATACCTGTCGGATTTACTTTATGACCCATAACGCCTGCTCTCTTACTGGTCGGCTACTTTTACGGTGATATGACAAGTGCGCTTAAGGATGCGATCTGCACGGCCTTTCGCGCGAGGCTTGATACGCTTCATGCGCAAACCCTCATCCACAAAAATTGTGGATACTTTCAGTTCATCGACGTCGGCGCCTTCGTTGTGTTCGGCGTTCGCAATTGCGGACTCCAGCACTTTCTTGATAAGCGCGGCGCCTTTCTTGGGGCTGAACGCCAGGAGGTCCAATGCCTCTTCGACGCCTTTACCGCGGACCTGATCGGCTACCAAGCGCGCTTTTTGCGCCGACAGACGAGCACCGCTTAATTTTGCTGCTACTTCCATCGTGTTACCTCGTAGGCACTAGTTAGCGCTTAGCGCTTTTTCGCTTTTTTGTCTGCAACGTGACCGCGATAGGTGCGGGTAGCCGCAAACTCGCCAAGTTTGTGTCCAACCATCTCTTCGTTGACCAGAACGGGCACGTGCTGACGACCATTGTGTACCGCCAGGGTCAAGCCGATCATTTCCGGCATGACCATCGAGCGCCGCGACCAGGTTTTGATTGGACGACGATCATTGTTTTCGATCGCTGTTTCGACCTTCTTAATGAGGTGAAGATCGATAAAAGGACCTTTCTTCAGTGAACGTGGCACTGTTGCTTCCTCTTTCAGCTATTGATTTATCGTTTACCGCTTACTGCGACTACGAACAATCATCTTAGTAGTGCGCTTGTTTTTGCGCGTCTTGTAACCCTTGGTAGGCATGCCCCAGGGACTGACCGGGTGACGACCACCAGAGGTACGACCTTCACCACCACCATGCGGGTGATCTACCGGGTTCATTGCCACACCGCGAACGGTCGGGCGAACACCGCGCCAGCGCTTGGCGCCAGCTTTGCCCAGTGAACGCAAGCTGTGCTCACTGTTGGAAACTTCGCCCAGAGTGGCACGACAGTTAACCAGAACCCGACGGGTCTCACCGCTGCGCAAACGCAGCGTCGCATAGGTACCATCACGTGCAACCAGCTGAACCGAAGCACCGGCGGACCGGGCTACTTGAGCACCCTTCTCCGGCTTGAGCTCAACACAGTGAACGGTGCTACCGACGGGAATGTTGCGCAAAGGCAGAGCATTACCAACCTTGATGGCTGCGGCATCACCGGACATGATCTTGTCGCCGGCTTTCAGACCTTTGGGAGCGATAATGTAGCGACGCTCACCATCGGCATAACAGACCAGTGCAATGTAGGCGGTACGATTGGGATCGTACTCCAACCGCTCAACGGTTGCCGGCACGCCATCTTTATTGCGCCGAAAATCAATTACACGGTAGTGCTGCTTGTGACCACCACCAATGTGGCGAGTGGTAATGCGACCGCCGCTGTTACGACCACCGCTCTTTGATTTCTTTTCCAACAAAGGGGCATACGGCGCGCCTTTGTGCAACTCCGGGTTAACGACACTTACTACAAAGCGGCGACCGGGAGAGGTTGGTTTACGTTTTACAATAGGCATTGCAACAATCCTCTTACTCAGCTACCGCAAAGTCGATATCCTGACCTTGCTCGAGACGAACGTAGGCCTTCTTCCAGTCATTGCGCTTGCCGATACCAAACCGAGTGCGACGGGTCTTACCCTTGACGTTCATGGTGCGAACGGCCTCGACTTTGACATCAAACAGCGCCTGTACGGCCGCTTTAATTTCCAGCTTGCTGGCGTCGGTGGATACTTTAAACACCACCTGGTTGCCATTCTCGCCCGCCATCGCAGACTTTTCGGACACTACCGGTCCCAGCAAGACTTTGTAGATTCGCTCTTGGTTCATCCCAGGATCTCCTCGAACTTTTTCAGAGCCGGAACAGTAATCACAACCTTGTCAAATCCAATCAGGGCCACCGGATCTACACCCTGAACATCGCGCACATCAACTTTGTGCAGGTTACGCGAGGCGAGATACAGGTTCTCATTGAGCTCTTCGGTCACAATCAACGCTTCGGACAAGTCGTACTGAGCCAGCTTCTGAACGAGATTCTTGGTTTTGGGGCCGTCGACATTGAAGTCTTCCACCACCACCAAACGCTCCTGGCGATTCAGCTCGGAAAGGATGCAACGCAACGCAGCGCGGTACATCTTCTTGTTCAGCTTCTGCTCGAAGTTACGCGGCTTGGCAGCGAATGCCTTACCACCGGAGCGCCAGATCGGGCTGCGGATGGTGCCGGCACGAGCGCGACCGGTGCCTTTCTGGCGCCAGGGCTTCTTGCCACCGCCGGATACTTCCGAGCGGGTTTTCTGTGCCTTGGTCCCCTGACGAGCACCCGCCAGGAAGGCGACTACCGCCTGGTGCACCAGGTCTTGATTAAACTCTTTACCAAACGCCACCTCGGATACGTTCATCGTATCGTTGGCACCATCGGGTTTTACAATATTCAATTCCATGGTCGTTTCCCCTCGGACATTAACCGTTACTGCGCGCTTTAACTGCGGGACGAACAATCACGTCACCGCCCGGAGCTCCGGGAATGGCGCCCTTGACCAGCAGCAGATTGCGCTCAGCATCGACCCTGACCACCTGCAGATTCTGAACAGTAACCTGCTCGGAACCCATGTGACCAGACATCTTTTTGCCCTTAAAGACGCGACCCGGGGTCTGACATTGTCCGATGGAGCCGGGTGCACGGTGAGAAAGTGAGTTGCCGTGAGTGGCGTCTTGCATGGAAAAATTCCAACGCTTAACGGTACCGGCGAAACCCTTACCTTTGGAGGTGCCGGTGACATCGATCATCTGGCCTACCTCAAAGGTATCGACCGAGATCTCTGCACCAACTTCGAAAGTTTCTTGAGTGTTGTTACGCAATTCCCACAAACCACGTCCGGCTTCGGCATTTGCCTTGGCATAGTGGCCCGCCTGGGCTTTGGTAACACGTGAGGCGCGACGAGACCCTACGGTGACCTGCACAGCAGAGTAACCGTCGGTTTCTACATTCTTCACCTGGGTGACGCGATTGGGAGAGACCTCAATCACGGATACAGGAATGGAAACACCATCATCGGTAAATATACGAGTCATGCCGCTCTTGCGGCCGACAATACCAATCGTCATGTTGCTAACCTCTCAGTGTACGGGGCTTTTACCCGCTATGGCCGCCCATTTCAGAGCGTTACACAAGGCCGACCGAAGCCGGCGTGACATTTACTTGTTTTAGCCGAGACTAATTTGAACCTCAACACCCGCAGCCAGATCCAGCTTCATCAGGGCGTCAACAGTTTTCTCAGTAGGCTCAACGATATCGAGCAAACGCTTGTGTGTCCGAATCTCGTACTGATCGCGCGCGTCTTTGTTGACGTGCGGAGAAATCAATACAGTGAAGCGCTCTTTGCGAGTCGGCAGCGGAATCGGGCCACGGACTTGTGCGCCTGTGCGCTTTGCGGTCTCAACGATCTCCTGGGTAGAAGCATCGATGAGCTTGTGATCAAAAGCCTTCAGGCGAATCCGAATGCGTTGATTCTGCATGTGAACCAAACTCCAGTAATAAACTTTAAAGAACTATCCAAATTGGCTGTGGCTCGCGAGCTCGGCTCGTTGAGTCCCTGCAAAATGGAGGCGCAATTCTAATGGCGGACCCTACTCCTGTCAAGGGAAAACCCGGAGATAATGCAAAAATCCCTGCAAACCGCCAAAACCTTAAAAATCAATAACTTATCTGCCCAAACGGAGGCAAAAACGACCACCTCCGTCCGGAGCACAAAAAAAGGGCCCCGTGAGAGGCCCTCATTTGGCGCTGTAGGCGTTTACTCGACGATCTTGGAGACCACGCCGGCACCGACAGTACGACCGCCTTCGCGGACCGCAAAGCGCAGACCTTCTTCCATCGCCACCGGGTGAATCAGAGTCACGCTCATTTTCACGTTGTCGCCCGGCATGACCATCTCAACGCCTTCGGGCAGCTCGCAAGCGCCAGTCACGTCAGTGGTACGGAAGTAGAACTGCGGACGGTAGCCCTTGAAGAACGGAGTGTGACGGCCGCCTTCGTCTTTGGACAGTACGTACACTTCGCCTTCGAACTTGGCGTGCGGGGTCACTGAACCCGGCTTGGCCAGCACCTGGCCACGCTCAACTTCGTCACGCTTGGTACCGCGCAGCAGTACACCAACGTTCTCACCGGCACGACCCTCGTCCAGCATCTTGCGGAACATCTCAACACCGGTACAAACGGTCTTGGTGGTGTCTTTCAGACCGACGATTTCCAGCTCTTCGCCGACTTTGACCACGCCGCGCTCTACACGACCGGTCACAACCGTACCGCGACCGGAGATGGAGAACACGTCTTCCACCGGCATCAGGAACGGCTGATCAATGGCGCGCTCGGGCTCCGGAATGTACTCGTCCAGCGCCTCAACCAGCTTCTTGACAGCAGTGCTGCCCAGCTCGTTGTCGTCTTCGCCGTTCAGAGCCATCAGGGCAGAGCCCGGGATGATCGGGGTGTCATCGGCAAACTCGTAGCTCTCGAGCAGCTCTCGCAGCTCCATTTCGACCAGCTCGAGCATCTCGTTGTATTCTTCGGTGCCCACGCCGCCGCAGTCTTCGGCCAGCAGGTCTGCCTTGTTCAGGAACACAACGATCTTGGGTACACCCACCTGGCGAGACAGCAGGATGTGCTCGCGAGTCTGCGGCATGGGGCCGTCAGTCGCGCCACACACCAGAATCGCGCCGTCCATCTGAGCGGCACCGGTGATCATGTTCTTCACATAGTCGGCGTGGCCCGGGCAGTCAACGTGCGCGTAGTGACGCGTCGGTGACTCATACTCGACGTGGGAGGTGGCAATGGTGATGCCGCGCTCTTTCTCTTCCGGCGCATTATCAATACCGTCGAAAGCCATGGCCGAACCCGACCCCCACACTTCGTGACAGACGCGGGTCAGTGCCGCGGTCAGAGTGGTTTTGCCGTGGTCTACGTGACCGATGGTGCCCACATTGACGTGGGGCTTACTGCGTTCAAACTTTGCTTTAGCCACTATCTTGTTCCTCTAAATTATATGCAAATCAGAAATTAGTCGTCTTTGGCCACTTTGCTCTTGGAAATGACCTCGTCGGCAATATTGCGTGGAGCTTCGGCGTAGCCTTTGAACTCCATGACATAGGTTGCTCGCCCCTGAGTGGCCGAGCGCAGATCCGTCGCATACCCAAACATCTCCGCCAGAGGCACCTCAGCATTAATGGTCTTGCCTGAGACGCCATCTTCCATACCCTGGATCATACCGCGACGACGGTTCAAATCACCAACCACATCGCCCATGTTCTCTTCCGGGGTCACCACTTCCACTTTCATGACCGGCTCCAGCAGCACGGCGCCACCTTGCTGAGCAAGTTTCTTGGTCGCCATGGAGGCGGCGATTTTGAACGCCATCTCGTTGGAGTCGACATCGTGGAAGGAGCCGTCATACAGAGTTGCCTTCAGGCCCAGCAGCGGATAGCCGGCCAGAACACCATTCTGCATCTGCTCGGAGATACCTTTCTGTACCGCAGGGATATATTCTTTGGGTACCGCGCCGCCAACGATCTCGTTGGAAAACTCCAGACCTTCGGCGTCTTCATCTTCACCCACGGTGAATCGGATCCAGACGTGGCCATACTGACCGCGGCCACCGGATTGCCGCACAAATTTGCCTTCGATTTCGCAGGTGTTGCGAATCGCTTCGCGGTAAGCCACCTGGGGCTTGCCGATATTGGCGTCGACTTTAAATTCACGCCGCATACGATCGACAATGATGTCCAGGTGCAACTCACCCATACCGCCGATGATGGTCTGGCCGCTCTCTTCATCCGTTCTCACGGTGAATGAGGGGTCTTCCTGGGCCAGTTTGCCCAGCGCAACGCCCATCTTTTCCTGGTCTGCCTTGGTCTTGGGCTCAACCGCCACGTGGATAACCGGATCCGGGAACTCCATCCGCTCCAGGGTGATCACGTGGTTGGGGTCACAGAGAGTGTCACCGGTAGTGACGTCTTTCAGACCCACAGCCGCCGCGATATCGCCCGACAGCACCTCTTTGATTTCCTCACGGTTGTTCGAGTGCATCTGCACCATACGGCCAACACGCTCTTTCTTGCTCTTGACCGGGTTGAACACCGGGTCACCCGAATTGAGCTTGCCCGAGTAGACGCGGAAGAACGTCAGAGTGCCCACAAAGGGGTCAGTCGCGATCTTGAACGCCAGCGCGGCAAAGGGCGCGTCGTCATCCGCTTCGCGGGTTTCAACGGTGTCCTTGCCATCGTCCAGGATACCTTCAATCGGACGAACCTGGTTGGGAGCGGGCAAGTATTCGATCACCGCATCCAGCACGGCCTGAACACCTTTGTTCTTGAACGCTGAACCGCCCAGTACCGGAACGATTTCGTTTGCGAGGGTGCGCGAACGGATACCGGCCTTGATTTCGTCGTTGGTCAGCTCGCCCTCTTCGAGGTATTTGTCCATAAACTCTTCATTGGCTTCGGCGGCCGCTTCCATCAAGTACTCGCGCATTTTGTCGCACGTGTCTTTCAGCTCGTCCGGAATTTCCGCGTAATCGAAGCTCATGCCCAGATCCGCTTCATTCCAGAGAATCGCCTTCATTTCCACCAGATCGACCACACCTTTGAAGTCTTCTTCGGTGCCGATCGTCATCTGCAGCGGCACGGCGTTGGCGCCGAGACGGGTTCTCAGTTGCTCAACCACACGTTCGAAGTTGGCGCCGGTACGGTCCATCTTGTTGACGAAGACCATGCGCGGCACTTCGTATTTGTTGGCCTGACGCCAGACCGTCTCGGTCTGCGGCTGGACGCCGGAGGAGCCACACAGAACCACGACCGCGCCATCAAGCACCCGCAGCGAACGCTCAACTTCAATGGTGAAGTCAACGTGCCCGGGGGTGTCAATGATGTTGATGCGGTGCTCGTCGAACTGCTTGCCCATACCCTGCCAGAAGCAGGTAGTCGCCGCAGAGGTAATGGTAATACCACGCTCCTGCTCCTGCTCCATCCAGTCCATGGTAGCGGCGCCGTCGTGAACTTCACCCACTTTGTGAGAAAGGCCGGTGTAGAACAAGACGCGTTCGGTAGTGGTGGTCTTACCCGCGTCTACGTGGGCGACGATACCGATGTTGCGGTAGCGTGCGATAGGAGTTTTACGTGCCACGACTGTATCCCCAATTGCTAATTCATCAAAACGGGAAAAGGCAGCCCTCCGGCTGCCCTCACCCTCTCATCTTTCTCTGCGCTTTGGCGTCGATCGGCCTTAGAAGCGGTAGTGCGAGAAGGCCTTGTTGGCCTCGGCCATACGGTGGACATCTTCACGCTTTCTGACCGCGGCGCCCTTGCCTTGTGAGGCGTCAATCAGCTCACCGGCCAGACGCTGGGGCATGGACTTCTCACTGCGGTTGCGGGAGAAGTCTACCAGCCAGCGCATTGCCAGGGCGTGGCGACGACTGGGACGGACTTCGACCGGGACCTGGTAAGTCGCACCACCCACACGGCGGGATTTCACTTCCACCAGCGGAGCGATGTTATCCAGCGCCTCATCAAACACTTCGACGGGATCACGGTTGAGCTTGGCCTCTACAGACTCAAGGGCGCCGTATACGATACGCTCCGCCACCGCCTTTTTACCGCTAACCATCACGTGGTTCATAAACTTCGCCAGCGTCACATTGCCGTATTTGGGATCCGGCAGAATCTCGCGCTTGGCGACAACTCTTCTTCTTGGCATCTTAAATAGCCTCTCTTCAGGATTTGTCTAAGACTCCAGCGGACTGGCCGCTGCGCTTAGCCTTACTCGGTTCGCGCCCCAAGGGGCGTCACCGAAAACGCATTGCAACCCTGGGGAGCCCTGGGGCTACCCGGTTCGGGTTACTTGGGTCGCTTGGTACCGTACTTGGAACGGCCCTGACGACGGTTGTTGACCCCGGAGGTATCGAGTGAACCGCGCACGGTGTGATAACGCACACCGGGCAAGTCCTTTACACGACCGCCACGAATCAGAACAACGCTGTGCTCCTGCAAGTTGTGCCCTTCACCACCGATGTAAGACGACACTTCAAAGCCGTTGGTCAGACGCACGCGGCAAACTTTCCGCAGCGCCGAGTTGGGCTTCTTCGGCGTGGTGGTGTAAACGCGGGTGCAAACGCCGCGCTTCTGAGGGTTGGCTTGCAGAGCGGGAACGTCGCTCTTCTGAACCCTGCGTTTTCTCGGCTTACGAACCAACTGGTTGATCGTTGCCATGAAAATAAACTCCACAAGTATTAAAACACCTTCTCAGCGAAGGCTTGATTAAAGAGAGCGGCTTAAACCGCTCCCCACTTTGGAAAAAGCGGGTGGCGCATTGTAATGACGCGGACCCCCGACGTCAAGCCAAAGCTCAAACAGCCGGGGCGCCCGGGACGTATCCCGGCACACCACCTGATCTTCCCGTTAGTTGCTGGACTTGAGCGCCTCGGTCAGAGCCGCTTCGACATCCTCGGCGCTCACGCCGGCATCGGGCAGATCCTGGGCGATCTCGCGCTGGCGCTTGCGCTCAGCGTGATAGGCCAGGCCGGTACCCGCCGGAATCAGACGACCGACGACCACGTTCTCCTTCAGACCCGCCAGGCCATCCTTCTTGCCGGTGACCGCCGCTTCGGTCAATACGCGGGTGGTCTCCTGGAAAGAGGCCGCCGAGATGAAGGATTCGGTCGCCAGAGATGCCTTGGTGATACCCAGCAGCTCGCGCTCGAACTGCGCCGGCTGCCGATCTTCCGAGCGCAACCGCTCGTTCTGCTCGAGCACCGCGCTGAGCTCGACCTGCTCGCCCTTCACGAAGCTGGAATCACCCATCTCCGTGATGAGCACCTTGCGCAGCATCTGCCGCACGATGGTCTCAACGTGCTTGTCGTTGATTTTCACGCCCTGCAGACGGTAGACGTCCTGGATCTCGTTGGTGATGTAGTGGGCCAGAGCTTCAATGCCCTGCAAGCGCAGAATATCGTGCGGATTGCTGGGACCATCGGAGATCATCTCGCCTTTTTCTACTTTTTCACCCTCAAACACGTTCAACTGGCGGTGTTTGGGAATCAGCACTTCGTAATGCGTTGAGCCGTCAGGCAGCGGCTGCCCATCGGTGGGGGTAATCACCAGGCGGCGCTTGCCTTTGGTTTCCTTGCCGAAGCTCACTGTGCCCGAGATCTCCGCCAGGATGGACGGCTCTTTGGGCTTGCGTGCTTCGAACAGGTCAGCCACTCGCGGCAGACCACCGGTAATGTCACGGGTCTTGGAGCCTTCCTGCGGGATACGTGCGATGACGTCACCCACCTGAATCTCCTGATTATCCGCGATGCTCAGGATCGCCATGGCCGGCAGCATATAGTGCGCGGGCGCATTGGAGTTGGCCTGAATCAGCTCATTACCCTCTTCGTCCACCAGGGTAACGGCGGGACGAAGGTCCTTGCCGGCCGAGGGACGCTCACTGGTATCGAGCACCTCGATGGAGCTCAAGCCGGTCAGCTCGTCGGTCTGGCGACGAATCGACAGACCATCTTCCATCCCGGTAAAGCGGACTTTACCGGCCACTTCACTGACAATCGGGTGAGTGTGCGGATCCCACTTGGCGATGATCTGGCCGCTATCGACCATCTCACCATCCTTGACCGTGATCAGCGCGCCGTACGGAATCTTGTAGCGCTCGCGCTCACTGCCGGTGGCATCGGCCACGGCCAGCTCGCCGGAGCGGGAGACCGCCACCAGGTGGCCATCGGAGTTGGTCACTACCTTCACGTTGATCAGGCGAACCTTACCTTCCTGCTTGACCTGAACATTGTCAGCGGCGGAGGCACGCGACGCGGCACCACCGATGTGGAAGGTACGCATGGTCAGCTGGGTGCCCGGCTCACCAATGGACTGGGCGGCGATGACGCCGACCGCCTCACCCTGGTTGACGCGATGGCCGCGGGCCAGGTCACGCCCGTAACACATGGAGCAGACACCGGTACGAGCGGAACAGGTCACCGGAGAACGCACGATCACTTCGTCGATGCCCATGGATTCGACACGCTCGACCCAGGCTTCGTCGATCATGGTGCCGGCGGGCATCAGGATCTCGTCACTGCCCGGACGAACCACATCACGAGCGATGATACGCCCCAGAATACGGTCGCCCAGGGATTCGATCACGTCGCCGCCTTCAATGACCGGCGCCATTTTCAGACCTTCGTCGGTGCCACAATCGACCATGGTCACCACCAGATCCTGGGACACGTCCACCAGACGACGGGTCAGGTAACCCGAGTTCGCCGTCTTCAGTGCCGTATCCGCCAGACCCTTACGAGCACCGTGCGTGGAAATAAAGTACTGAAGAACGTTCAGACCTTCACGGAAGTTGGCCACAATCGGGGTTTCAATGATCGAGCCATCCGGACGGGCCATCAGACCGCGCATACCCGCCAGCTGACGGATCTGGGCGGGGGAACCCCGCGCACCGGAATCGGCGTACATGAAGACCGAGTTGAACGAATCCTGCTCTTCGTCTTCACCGTCGCGATTGACCACGGTCTCTTTACTGATGCCTTCCATCATCGAGTTGGCCACCAGGTCGTTGGCCCGGGACCAGATATCGATGACCTTGTTGTACTTCTCGCCCTGGGTCACCAGACCGGACGCAAACTGGGTCTCAATCTCTTTCACTTCCTTTTCCGCGCGGGCAATGATGCCGGCTTTGGATTCGGGAATGGTGAAGTCATTCACGCCAATGGAGGCGCCTGACTTGGTCGAGAAGTCATAACCCATGTACATCAGCTGATCGGCAAAAATCACCGTGGACTTCAGACCGACGACACGATAGCAGTGGTTGATGACCGCCGAGATGGCCTTTTTCACCATTGCCCGGTTGATCAACTCCAGTGGGATGCCCTTGGGCGCAATGTCCCACAGCAGCATACGACCGACGGTGGTATCGACCACGTGGGTTTTCTCTTCGCGCTCACCCTCGGTACCGAACAGGGTTTCGTTGACGCGTACCTTTACCCGCGCCTGCAGGTCCACCCGCTGAGAGTAGTAGGCGCGCGACACTTCGGCCACATCGGAAAACACCATGCCTTCGCCCAGCGCATTCACCCGCTCGCGGGTCATCCAGTAGAGACCCAATACCACGTCCTGTGACGGTACGATGATGGGGTCACCCGAGGCCGGCGACAGAATGTTGTTGGTGGACATCATCAGCGCGCGCGACTCGAGCTGGGCTTCCAGGGTCAGCGGTACGTGGACCGCCATCTGGTCACCATCAAAGTCGGCGTTATAGGCCGCACAGACCAGCGGATGCAGCTGGATCGCTTTACCTTCAATCAGGACCGGCTCAAAGGCCTGGATGCCCAGACGGTGAAGCGTCGGTGCGCGGTTCAACAGCACCGGGTGCTCGCGGATCACCTCTTCCAGGATATCCCAGACCACGCCCTCTTCGCGCTCGACCATTTTCTTGGCGGCTTTGATCGTGGTGGCCAGACCGCGCAGCTCCAGCTTGCTGAAGATGAACGGCTTGAACAGCTCCAGTGCCATCTTCTTGGGCAGACCACACTGGTGCAGGCGCAGGGTCGGGCCCACAACGATCACCGAACGACCGGAGTAGTCCACCCGCTTGCCCAGCAGGTTCTGACGGAAGCGACCCTGCTTGCCCTTGATCATGTCGGCCAGGGACTTGAGCGGACGCTTGTTGGAGCCGGTGATGGCCCGACCGCGACGGCCGTTATCCAGCAGAGCGTCGACGGATTCCTGCAGCATGCGCTTTTCGTTGCGCACGATGATGTCGGGCGCGTTCAGGTCAAGAAGGCGCTTCAGACGGTTGTTCCGGTTGATCACCCGGCGATACAGATCGTTCAGATCCGAGGTGGCGAACCGACCGCCGTCCAGCGGGACCAGCGGACGCAGATCCGGCGGCAGCACCGGCAGCACTTCCATGACCATCCACTCGGGCTTGTTGCCGGAGAAAAGGAAAGCTTCCAGCAGCTTCAAGCGCTTGGAGAACTTCTTGATCTTGGTTTCGCTGTTGGTGTTCGGGATCTCTTCGCGCAGGCGATTGACTTCCGATTCCAGGTCGATGTCTTTCATCAACAACTGGATCGCTTCGGCGCCCATGCGGGCATCGAACTCGTCACCGAACTCTTCCATGGACTCGAAGTACTGCTCATCGGTCAGCAGCTGACCGCGCTCGAGCGTGGTCATACCCGGATCGACCACCACGTAGGATTCAAAGTACAACACCCGCTCGATGTCGCGCAGGGTCATATCGAGCAGCAGGCCGATACGGCTGGGCAGAGACTTCAGGAACCAGATGTGTGCCACGGGGCTGGCGAGCTGGATGTGGCCCATCCGCTCACGGCGCACCTTGGCCAGCGTCACTTCGACGCCGCACTTCTCGCAGATGATACCGCGGTGCTTCATGCGCTTGTATTTGCCGCACAGGCACTCGTAGTCTTTGACCGGGCCAAAGATCTTGGCGCAGAACAGACCTTCGCGCTCCGGCTTGAACGTGCGGTAGTTAATGGTTTCGGGTTTTTTCACTTCCCCGAATGACCAGGACCGAATCAATTCTGGCGAGGCCAGACTGATGCGAATAGCATCAAATTCTTCGACTTGTCCCTGGGACTTGAGCAAATTCAGTAAGTCTTTCAAGGCGTTTTCTCCAGTAAGCTCCAGTGGGCATCAGTGCGTTTGTTCCGCACAGCGGGGCCGAAATCGGCCCCGCACCTTAAGTGGGTGCAGCGGGGCTAGTCGTCTTGCTCCAGCTCCATACTGATCCCGAGCGAGCGAATCTCTTTCACCAGCACGTTGAACGATTCGGGCATACCCGGCTCCATCCGGTGGTCGCCATCCACGATGTTCTTGTACATCTTGGTACGACCGGCCACATCGTCTGACTTGACCGTCAGCATCTCCTGCAGCGTATAGGCCGCGCCGTAAGCTTCCAGTGCCCAGACTTCCATCTCACCGAAGCGCTGACCACCGAACTGAGCCTTACCACCCAACGGCTGCTGAGTCACCAGACTGTAAGAGCCGGTAGAGCGGGCGTGCATCTTGTCGTCTACCAGGTGGTTCAACTTGAGCATGTACATGTAGCCGACCGTGACCGGACGGGTAAACTTGTCACCGGTACGCCCATCGTACAGTACACACTGGCCCGATTCCGGGAAGTCCGCCAACTTCAGCAGCGCCTTGATCTCGTACTCCTGGGCACCGTCGAACACCGGTGTGGCCATAGGCACACCGCCGCAGAGGTTGCGCGCCAACTCGAGAATATCCTCGTCACTGAAAGACGCCAGATCTTCTTTGGTCAGGGAGTCGCCCGTCTTGTTGTAGATCTCTTCAAGGAACGCGCGAATATCCTTGACGGCCTTCTGCTGTTGCAGCATGCCGTTGATCTTGTCGCCCAGTCCCTTGGCGGCCATGCCCAGGTGGGTTTCGAGAATCTGACCGACGTTCATGCGCGAAGGCACACCCAGAGGGTTCAGCACGATATCCACCGGCTGGCCTTTCTCATCGTACGGCATGTCTTCCACCGGCATGATCACCGAGATCACACCCTTGTTACCGTGACGGCCGGCCATCTTGTCACCAGGCTGAACCCGGCGTTTGATGGCGAGGTACACCTTGACGATTTTCAGCACACCGGGTGCCAGATCGTCGCCGGAAGACAGTTTGCGCTTCTTGTCCTCAAAGCGGTCATCCAGAATCTTACGCCGCTCGATCAACTGAGCCTCGGCCGAGTCCAGCTGCTCATTGAGGGCGTCATCCGCCATCCGCAGTTTGAACCACTGGTCTTTATCCAGTTCGTCCAGAGTTTCCTCGGTGAGCACATCGCCTTTCTTGACGCCCTTGCCGGAAGAGACCTTCTGGCCGGCCAGCGCCTCGCGCAGACGACCGAAGATCGCGCGCTCGACAATGCGGTATTCTTCGTTGAGGTCCTTGCGCACCTCGTTCAGCTGATCGCGCTCGATCTCCAGGCTGCGCTGATCTTTTTCCAGACCATCGCGGGTGAAGACCTGAACATCAATCACGGTACCCTTGGTGCCGGCCGGAACGCGCAGAGAGGTATCCTTCACGTCCGAGGCTTTCTCACCGAAGATGGCACGCAGAAGCTTCTCTTCCGGTGTGAGCTGGGTTTCGCCCTTGGGCGTTACCTTGCCGACCAGAATGTCGCCGCCGCCCACTTCAGCACCAATATAGACAATACCGGATTCGTCCAGCTTGCCCAGAGCGCTTTCACCGACGTTGGGGATGTCCGAGGAGATTTCCTCGCTACCCAGCTTGGTATCGCGGGCAATACAGGTAAGCTCCTGAATGTGAATACTGGTGAAACGGTCTTCCTGCACCACGCGCTCGGAGATCAGGATCGAATCTTCGAAGTTGTAGCCGTTCCAGGGCATGAACGCGATGCGCATGTTCTGACCCAGAGCCAGCTCGCCCATATCGACCGAGGGGCCGTCGGCGAGAATATCGCCTCGAGCGACGGTATCGCCCACATTGACGATCGGGCGCTGGTTGATGCAGGTGTTCTGGTTTGAACGGGTGTACTTGATCAGGTTGTAGATGTCGACCCCGGCCTCACCTTCGACCACTTCATCGGCGTTGACCTTGATCACGATCTTGCCCGCATCGACGCTGTCCACGGTACCACCGTGCAAAGCCACCACACAGACACCGGAGTCCGAGGCGACATTGCGCTCCATACCGGTACCCACCAGGGGCTTGTCGGCACGCAGTGTCGGAACCGCCTGACGCTGCATGTTTGAACCCATCAGGGCGCGGTTGGCGTCATCGTGCTCCAGGAACGGAATCAGCGCGGCGGCCACAGAGACCACCTGGCGGGGAGAGACGTCCATCAACTGGACTTCTTCCGGGCCTTTGAGGTTGAATTCGTTCTGGTGACGAACCGAAACCAGCTCTTCGCACAGCTTGCCGTTTTTGTCGAGCTTGGCCGAAGCCTGGGCAATCACAAATTCGGATTCGTTGATGGCTGACAGGAACTCGATGTCATCGGTGACCTTGCCGTCGATTACTTTGCGGTAGGGCGTTTCCAGAAAGCCATAGTCGTTGGTGCGCGAGTAGGTCGCCAGGGAGTTGATCAGACCAATGTTCGGTCCCTCCGGCGTCTCAATCGGGCAGACCCGACCGTAGTGGGTCGGATGCACGTCACGCACCTCAAAGCCGGCGCGCTCACGGGTCAGGCCGCCCGGGCCGAGAGCCGAGACGCGACGCTTGTGGGTCACTTCCGACAGAGGGTTGTTCTGGTCCATGAACTGGGACAGCTGAGATGAGCCAAAGAACTCTTTCACCGCCGCCGCCACCGGCTTGGCGTTGATCAGATCCTGAGGCATCAGGCCTTCGCTCTCGGCCATGGACAGGCGCTCTTTGACCGCCCGCTCGACGCGGACCAAGCCCACACGGAACTGGTTTTCGGCCATCTCGCCCACAGAGCGCACGCGACGGTTACCCAGGTGGTCAATATCGTCCACAGTGCCCTGACCGTTACGGATGGACACCAGTGTCTTGAGTACGTCGACAATATCCTGATTCGACAGAGTGCCTTCGCCGGTTTCTTCCTCGCGTCCAAGACGACGGTTGAACTTCATCCGCCCGACGTAGGACAGGTCGTACCGATCCTGACTGAAGAACAGGTTCTGGAACAGTGCCTCGGCCGACTCCTTGGTGGGCGGCTCGCCCGGGCGCATCATGCGGTAGATTTCCACCAGCGCTTCGAGCTCAGTGCGAGTGGGGTCCAGCCGCAGGGTGTCGGAGATGAATGGACCGCAATCGAGTTCGTTGGTGTACAGCGTCTCGATGGTTTTGGCACCGGTTTTGGCCAGAGTCTCGAGGACTTCTTCGGTAATCTCGGTATTACACTCAACCAGCAGCTCGCCGGTTTCGCTATCGATCACATCGTGCGCCAGAGCGCGGCCCAGCAGGTACTCGGGCGGAACTTCCATCTGATCGACGCCGGCCTTCTCCAGCTTGGTGATGTGCCGTGCGGTAATACGACGGCCTTCCTCGATCAGCACCTTGCCTTTCTTGTCCTTGATGTCGAAAGTGGCCACGTCGCCACGCAGACGCGCCGGCACCACTTCAAAGATGAAGTTGCCGTCGTCGGCCACCTGGAAGGTGCTGGTGTCGTAGAACATGTCCAGCATTTCCTGGGAACTGTACCCCAGCGCGCGCATGAGAATGGTCGCCGGCAACTTGCGGCGACGGTCGATGCGCACATAGACCAGATCTTTCGGGTCAAATTCAAAGTCCAGCCAGGAGCCACGGTAAGGGATGACCCGGGCTGAATAGAGCAGCTTGCCGGATGAGTGTGTCTTGCCCTTATCGTGGTCGAAGAACACACCCGGAGAACGGTGCAGCTGTGACACGATGACACGCTCGGTGCCGTTGATCACAAAAGTGCCGTTTTCGGTCATCACGGGGATTTCACCCATGTACACTTCCTGTTCTTTGATATCCTTGATCGCCTTGTTGGAAGAGTCGCGATCATAAATAATCAGCCGCACTTTCACGCGCAGCGGCACAGCGTAGGTTACGCCGCGCAGAATACATTCGTTGACATCAAAGGCCGCTTTGCCGAGGTTGTAGCTGACATACTCAAGCGCCGCGTTGCCTGAATAACTAACAATGGGGAAAACGGAGCGAAATGCCGCGTGCAGACCCATATCAGCCCGCTCCTCGGCGGGTGTCTCGGCCTGGGCAAATCGTCTGTACGAATCCAGCTGAATTGCCAAGAGGTAAGGAACATCCATGACATGCGGCAGTTTGCCGAAGTCCTTACGGATACGTTTTTTCTCAGTATATGAGTAAGCCATCTGTAATCCCCAGCTTGTTCACGGATCGGGCTCGATCACCAATGAGGCGTCAATGCCATGTGGATCTCTGCTCTACCCTCTACTACCCGGAGAATTCCCGTGGTAGCCTTAACCATGACGATGATTGAAACGTTTTCTCGTCCGGAAGCACCGCTGCCAAGAGCGATTCAGCACTTCCCAAAAAACCTGTCCAGTCTCGCCACTACTTCAGTCGTTACCGTCGACCGCAAACGGAAAAAGGCTGGCGGGCAAAAGCCCACCAGCCCAGGTCCAAATTGGTATTTGGACTGAGAAGCACGAACCCAATTACTTGAGTTCGACAGAAGCGCCAGCGTCTTCCAGCTTCTTCTTGGCTTCCTCAGCGTCTTCTTTCGAAGCGCCTTCTTTGACCGCCTTGGGTGCGTTCTCAACAATGTCTTTGGCTTCTTTCAGGCCCAGACCAGTGATTTCGCGAACAGCCTTAATAACGTTGACTTTCTTCTCGCCGAAGCTGTTCAGAACAACGTCAAACTCGGTCTGCTCTTCAGCCGCCGCGCCGGCATCGCCGCCGCCACCGCCAGCTACAACAGCCGCTGCGGCAGTAACGCCGAACTTCTCTTCCATAGCAGAGACCAGTTCAACAACGTCTTTAACAGACATTTCAGCAATCGCTTCAATGATATCTTCTTTGCTTACAGCCATGATTCAATTCCTACAATAGTGAGCTCAACGCTCGTGGATTCGGGTGAAGCAACCGTTTTAGGCCGCCTCTTGTTCTTTCGCGTCGCCAACGGCCGCAAGTGTGCGAACCAGTTTGCCAGCAGCTGCTTCTTTCATCACGCTCAACAGTTTGGCCACGGCTTCGTCGTAAGTCGGCAGGCTTGCCAACAGCGAGAAGTCGCAAACTTCGCCTTCATAGGCGGCCAATTTCATCTGCAGCTGATCGTTTGACTTGGCGAACTCCTTCAGGATGCGGGCGCCCGCACCAGGATGTTCGTTAGAAAACGCGATCAGAGTCGGGCCAACAAAACTGTCATTGAGACACTCATAGTTGGAACCCTCCAGCGCGCGACGGGCCAGCGTGTTGCGAACGACTTTCAACCACACGCCATTCTCACGGGCCTCTTTACGCAGAGCAGTCATCTCACTGACGGTGACGCCACGGGAATCGGCTACCACCGCAGAAAGTGCGCTCTTCGCAGCTTCCTGGACTTCTGCGACAATCGCTTTTTTGCCTTCAAGTCCTAATGCCACGGGATTTCTCCTGGGTTTTGACAGCGCCTCCAGACTACGGAGCGTTCACTGTCGTTAACTTACACTGCCGGTCAGACTGCGACCGGCAACCTCATATCGGTGATTTTCTGTCCCCGGGCGCTTAACACCCGGGGCGGGTCCCACCATCTGCGTAGGCCCGAGGTCAAAGCACTGCCTTGACCTCACATTAAGACCCCGAGGGGTCGCCTACGGTCTTTGACAGCCTGCGCTCGTGGCGCAGACCCCAAAGCTCGTTATCCCTCTGGCGTTATACCGCCAGAGAGGCTTGATCAATTACCAGGCCCGGCCCCATGGTGGTGCTCAGGGAGATCTTCTTCAGATAGATCCCCTTGGCCGAAGAGGGCTTGGCTTTTTTCAGATCGTTCAGCAGCGCTTCCAGGTTTTCCTTGATGGCCTGCGCCTCAAAGGAAATCTTGCCGATGCCGCCGTGAACAATGCCGCCCTTCTCCGCGCGGTAGCGAACCTGACCGGCTTTGGCATTTCTGACAGCCGTGGCCACATCGGGGGTGACCGTGCCGGTTTTCGGGTTCGGCATCAGGCCACGCGGACCCAGGATCTGGCCCAGCTGACCCACAACGCGCATGGCGTCCGGGCTGGCCACGACCACATCAAAATCCATGTTGCCCGCTTTCACCTGCTCGGCGAGATCTTCCATACCGATGATGTCAGCACCGGCTTCTTTCGCCGCATCGGCATTGGCGCCCTGGGTGAAAACAGCGACACGTACGTCTTTACCGGTACCGTGAGGCAGAGTGGTCGCACCACGAACCACCTGGTCCGATTTACGCGGATCGACACCCAGGTTGACGGACACATCAAAGGTCTCCGGAAACTTCACGCTGGACAGATCTTTCAGCAGCGCTACGGCGTCTTCAATGCTGTACTGCTTGGCGGCGTCAACTTTCTCGTTGATCGCGCGCTGACGTTTACTCAATTTAGCCATCTTACACGCCCTCCACATCAAGACCCATGGCGCGAGCTGAACCGGCGATGGTGCGCACAGCGGCGTCCATATCAGCGGCGGTCAGGTCGGCCATTTTGGTTTCTGCAATCTCTTCGAGCTGCGCGCGAGTTACCTTGCCGACCTTGTCGGTATTGGGCTTGCCGCTACCCGAAGTGATGCCCGCGGCCTTCTTCAGCAGGAAGGAGGCCGGCGGAGTCTTCATGGTGAAGGTAAAGCTGCGGTCGCTGTAGACACTGATAACGACCGGCACCGGAGCGCCCGCTTCGATATTCTGAGTCTGAGCGTTAAACGCCTTACAGAATTCCATGATGTTCACACCGTGCTGACCCAGCGCAGGGCCGACCGGTGGACTTGGATTTGCCTTACCCGCTGCAACCTGCAGCTTGATATAGGCGGTAACTTTCTTAGCCATAATGTTACTCCCCAGTTGGGTGTTAGCGCCTCGAGAGCGTTTTTGGCGAAACGCTCTGTCGCTGGCTCCCCGCCCTGCCGACAAACCTGACGGTCAGGGACACGAAAACCTTCCTTCGCGTCACAGCGAAGAAAGGTAAAAAGCGGCTTCTTTTAGCCGTGCATCGCACAGCCCGATTCGTTCGCGGTCAGGTCTTCTCAACCTGGCCAAACTCCAGCTCAACCGGTGTCGAGCGACCGAAGATCAGAACGGCCACACGCAAACGACTTTTCTCATAATTGACCTCTTCAACCACGCCGTTAAAGTCGTTGAAGGGGCCATCAGTCACCCGTACCATCTCGCCGGGCTCAAATACTGTCTTGGGCTTGGGCTTCTCAATCGAGTCATCGACTCGCTGCAGAATGGCCTCGGCCTCTTTTTCGGTAATGGGGGCCGGCTGATCCGCCTTGCCTCCGATAAACCCCATAACCCGGGGCGTATCTTTTACCAAATGCCAGGTATCGTCGTTCAATTCCATTTGTACGAGAACGTAACCCGGGAAAAACTTGCGCTCACTTTTGCGCTTCTGGCCACCGCGCATTTCCACGACTTCTTCAGTGGGAACCAGAATCTCACCGAACTGCTCTTCCATCTTGCGCAGCTCGACGCGCTCTTTCAGGGCAGCGGCGACTTTTTTCTCAAAACCGGAATAGGCGTGTACTACATACCAACGCTTAGCCATCTATCACCTACCCTATAATCAAGGACGCGACCCAGCCGAAGAAGGTGTCCAACAGCCAGAGAATAATGGACATCACAATCACCACGGCAATCACGATCAATGTGGTCTGATTGGTTTCCTGACGACTTGGCCAGACTACTTTCCGTACTTCCACCAGCGATTCGCGCAGCAGACGCCAGAGGCTCGAGCCTTTTTCAGTCTGCAGGGAGATCAGAATTGCCACAGCGGCCAAAACCAACAGACCCAACACGCGGTACAGAATCGGCTCGGCGGAAAAGTGCGAGTTACCCACAACCCCAACGGCGACCAGCCCGACCACCAACAACCACTTTACCGGGTCCAGGCGGTACTCTTTTGCTTCGCTCTTTGTATTCATAGGCTGCAGAAACCTTGTTGCACTCTCAAAGATGGCAGGCCAGGAGGGACTCGAACCCCCAACTTTCGGTTTTGGAGACCGACGCTCTACCAATTGAACTACTGGCCTGTAACTTTTGGCGGGAACAGGGGCTCAGTGAGCCCCTGCCGCAATTTCGATACTACTTTTTACTCGACGATCTTGGAGACCACGCCGGCACCGACAGTACGACCGCCTTCGCGGACCGCAAAGCGCAGACCTTCTTCCATCGCCACCGGGTGAATCAGAGTCACGCTCATTTTCACGTTGTCGCCCGGCATGACCATCTCAACGCCTTCGGGCAGCTCGCAAGCGCCAGTCACGTCAGTGGTACGGAAGTAGAACTGCGGACGGTAGCCCTTGAAGAACGGAGTGTGACGGCCGCCTTCGTCTTTGGACAGTACGTACACTTCGCCTTCGAACTTGGCGTGCGGGGTCACTGAACCCGGCTTGGCCAGCACCTGGCCACGCTCAACTTCGTCACGCTTGGTACCGCGCAGCAGTACACCAACGTTCTCACCGGCACGACCCTCGTCCAGCATCTTGCGGAACATCTCAACACCGGTACAAACGGTCTTGGTGGTGTCTTTCAGACCGACGATTTCCAGCTCTTCGCCGACTTTGACCACGCCGCGCTCTACACGACCGGTCACAACCGTACCGCGACCGGAGATGGAGAACACGTCTTCCACCGGCATCAGGAACGGCTGATCAATGGCGCGCTCGGGCTCCGGAATGTACTCGTCCAGCGCCTCAACCAGCTTCTTGACAGCAGTGCTGCCCAGCTCGTTGTCGTCTTCGCCGTTCAGAGCCATCAGGGCAGAGCCCGGGATGATCGGGGTGTCATCGGCAAACTCGTAGCTCTCGAGCAGCTCTCGCAGCTCCATTTCGACCAGCTCGAGCATCTCGTTGTATTCTTCGGTGCCCACGCCGCCGCAGTCTTCGGCCAGCAGGTCTGCCTTGTTCAGGAACACAACGATCTTGGGTACACCCACCTGGCGAGACAGCAGGATGTGCTCGCGAGTCTGCGGCATGGGGCCGTCAGTCGCGCCACACACCAGAATCGCGCCGTCCATCTGAGCGGCACCGGTGATCATGTTCTTCACATAGTCGGCGTGGCCCGGGCAGTCAACGTGCGCGTAGTGACGCGTCGGTGACTCATACTCGACGTGGGAGGTGGCAATGGTGATGCCGCGCTCTTTCTCTTCCGGCGCATTATCAATACCGTCGAAAGCCATGGCCGAACCCGACCCCCACACTTCGTGACATACACGGGTCAGTGCCGCGGTCAGAGTGGTTTTGCCGTGGTCTACGTGACCGATGGTGCCCACGTTGACGTGGGGCTTACTGCGTTGAAATTTTTCCTTCGCCATTGCGAGCGCCTCCTCACATTCAAGCTATACAGTTGGGTTAAACATTCCGCGAATCCGGACTTAGCCAACCAGAACACAACGGCCAGAACCACCGGATACTCAGACAAAAACAGCCGCAGGAGCACTCTCCCGCAGCCAAATATGGAGCTCATGAGCAGATTTGAACTGCTGACCTCACCCTTACCAAGGGTGTGCTCTACCAGCTGAGCTACATGAGCTTAAAACCTTCATCAAACCTTTCGGCCTGATTTCTCACCCGGGGATAAACCCGAAAGGGTGGAGCGGGCAGCGGGAATCGAACCCGCATCATCAGCTTGGAAGGCTGAGGTTCTACCATTGAACTATGCCCGCAATACATGCCCGCAAACTACAAACTTCCTTTTGCGAGTTGCCCGCCTAGCCTGGCCGGGGTATTCTAAATAATGGTGCAGGGGGGAGGATTCGAACCTCCGAAGCTTGCGCGTCAGATTTACAGTCTGATCCCTTTGGCCACTCGGGAACCCCTGCTAAAGCAGCCGGCATTGTCCGGCTCAAAGCACTGCCTGTCAACCAAAAAGCGCAATATTTTCACGCAGTTACAGTCAGATACTTAGGTTAAATGGAGCTGGCGAGAGGAGTCGAACCCCCGACCGGCTGATTACAAGTCAGCTGCTCTACCAACTGAGCTACGCCAGCCATAAACCTGTTCACGTCTCAACGTGGAGGCGGGATTCTAGAGAAAGTTTCACTCAGACGCAACACCTGGACAGAAATTTTGTCGACGCTCGAGTTCGGGGGCCTGCTCCAGAAGATCTTCCCACAGCCCCTCACCCAACTTTCGGGCGTCACCGGGAGGCAGGGAGACCCAGATTTCCCGGTGAGTTCGTTCAATTTCGCGGATACGCGCCTCATAACCCTGATCGCTCATTTCGTCCCGGCGCGCCTCGGCCAGCGCTTTGCGACTGAACATGCCGAAGGAGATACCGTTCTCCAGGTCGCCCCGGGGAATGATGTAGCTGTCGACCTGCTTGGCCTGCAGTTCATGCAGGCGCCTCAGGGCAGCGCGATGGGACAACTCCGGCTCAAGATAGACCCAATAACCCTCGCCGTCCGGAACCTCCAGATCGCGCACCTGAGCATCCAGATCCAGCGCCTGCAGGCGCTGTACGGCAGTTTCAGCCGAGGGCCGATCGGCATAGGGGCCCACCAGTGTGCACAGCGGGTTCTCCCCCAGGTCGGCCGACCCGGACGGGTCGGAAGCGAGCGAGGCTTCCGGCTCGCGCTCCGGCGCAGGCGCCGATGACTCGCGCGGCTCGCCGGATTCGGGCAGCTTGGGTAGAAGGGACAGAGACGGCACTCCCTCCAGCTCCGCCCCGGCCTTACCAGCGCCTGCTTCTGCCTCCCCTTCTCCCAGAGTCACCCACTGCAATAGAAACAACAGCAGGTTGGCCAGTAGAAGTACGAAAAAAATTGCCCGCATCGAGATTCAGCCCTGAAACGAAGAGTATTAGATTGGAGCGCGATCGGCGCTGATCACCGGTGCCAGCCCGTCCAGCACCAATTCCGGGACCAGACGGGCGCCCGGCAGATGCTCCAGCAAAAGCGGACCGTCACCGCCGGCCACCAGGGTCTGGGCGGGTCCCGCCGGCAACCACTTCAGCCCCTGTCGCACCAGCCCCAGCGCCATGGAGGCAATCGCCGCCTCCACCGCCTGGACCGTATCGCGCCCGGGCTCGAGCATCAGACGCTCGGGTGGCTCGACGGCGGCGCGCACACGAGCGGTGTCGCTACTCAGCGAGCGCCGCATCAATTGCCAGCCCGGCCCGATGTAGCCCCCCAGATGGACGCCATCGGCCCTCAGCAGGTCCACTGTGATCGCTGTGCCAGCCTGCACTACCACGACCGGGCCGGCACAAGCCTGGCGCGCCGCCACCAGCGCCAACCAGCGATCCACGCCCAGTTGCGACGGGTCCCGATAGCCGTTGGTCACTCCGGCGCAACGGGCCTGGGTCCGGGCAAAGCGCGGCTGACGGTTCCAGAGCCGCTCACACCAGGCGCTCAGATCGGCGTCACGGTCCCCGGCCAGCACGCTGGCCACCCAGATTTCCCCGGGAACCGCTCCCAGAGCGGCCAGTTCGTCCGCCACCAGAGGTAACTCCTGGTGCCCGGCCACGCCGCCTGCAAGCCTACCCGAATCGTCGCGCAGTCGCCATTTAATGCGGCTGTTGCCCAGATCAATTTCCAGAATCATGACACAGCTCTCATTGACAGTTCCCCACCATGACAGAGCTGTTCCTGGCCGTCGACCTCAAGGCGGAGCGCTCCGCTGCCGTCAACGCCCCGAGCCACTCCAAGTTGCTCGCGCTGAGCGGACTTCAGAACCACGGTCTGGCCCAGAAACGCATCCCGGGCGTGCCAGGCATTCCGATAGTCAGAAAAACCGCTGCGCTGATAATCGGCCAACAGAGGCAGCAACTGGTTGATCAACTCAGCGGCCAGGCGGTTGCGCGATAGCGGCGCGAGCCCCTCTTCACGACAGGCTTCGCTGACATCCACCCAGGGCTGATCAATACCCCGGGCGGCCCCGGCCGGCATGGAGAGGTTGATACCGATCCCCACCACCACCCGACACTGCCCCACCGGGTCCCCGGTCATTTCCAGCAGCACGCCGGCGAGCTTGCGTCCGCGCCAGAGCAGATCGTTGGGCCATTTGAGCCGCACCCCCTGCAGCCCCGAGGCTTCCAGGGCCCGGCAGATTGCCACCCCCACCGCCAGACTCAGCCCCTCCAGTGCGGCCGCGCCGCCGTCAAAATTCCAGGAGGCCGACAGATAAAGGTTGCGCCCGTAAGGGCTGACCCAGGCGCGCCCCCGCCGGCCACGCCCGGCCGTCTGCTGCTCCGCGAGGCAGACATAGCCGCTGGGCTCGGCCGGGCCCCGCGCCAGGGCGCGGACATTAGTGGAGTCAGTCGCCCGAAACAGCTCCAGAACATTGAGTCGCCTCCGGGCTTCCGGGTCGAGAGCGCCGAGAATACGTTCTTTCTCCAGCAATTCCAGACCACCCTCTACCTGATAGCCACGCCCGCGAATGGAAGTCAGGGGCAGCCCCAGCTCGGTCAGTTTCTGCAGGTGTTTCCAGACCGCTGCGCGACTCATCCCCAGACTCTCCCCGAGTTCGTCGCCGGAGTGAAAGTCGCCATCGGCCAGGCAGACCAGCAGCGCAGAGAGCGGATCTTTGGGAGTGTCAGCTTGGGTCATGGGCCTCCTGATCTCGGTAAATACGGCGGTAACGGCCCGCCAGGCTGGTAAGGACTTCGTAACCCAGAGCGCCACTGCGGTGGGTGACATGACTCAGGGTCAGGCGCTCATCCAGCACGCGGACATAGGCCTGCTCAGGCTCCGCCGGAAGAGCCGTTCCGGTCACATCGAAGACCGTGGTATCCATGGAAATTCGGCCCACGACCGGCACCTCCCGATCGCCCAGTATTCCTTTTGCCCCCTGGCGGCCAATGGTCCGGTTGAGCCCGTCGGCGTAGCCTCCGGCCACGACCGCCAGGCGGGTCCCCGCCGGGCGTTGCTCGGTCGCGCCATAGCCGATGCTGACCTCGCCCGTCAGCTCCCGGACCTGCAACACCGGAAGCTCAAGCTGCACCACCGGCTGCATGGCCGGTGTCCGGTCAAGGTGGGGATCGTAGCCGTAGAGCGCGGCACCGGTGCGGGCCAGGTCAAAATGCCAGTCGGCGCCGAGAAAAATACCGGAGGAGTTTGCCAGGCTGCAACGGATGTCCGGCACCAGCGTTCGCACCTCGGCGCACCGCCGGGCAAAGGCCTGCTGTTGCTGCCGGTTCATGGGGTGATCGTACTCGTCGGCGCAGGCAAGGTGGCTCATCCAGAGTATCGGGTGAGCGGCGTTCAGCAAGGCGGGATCTTCCCGCAACTGCTGCCATTCGGAGTCGCTCAGCCCCAGTCGGGTCATGCCGGTGTCGATCTTCACGGCCGAGGGCGCCGCCCGGCCCTCGAAGCGACAGGCGCGGGCCCAGCGATCGATCGCGGGCAGACTGTAGAGCACCGGCACCAGCCCCTGCGTCATGCACTCGCGCTCCTCGCCCGGACGCGCGCCGCCCAGCACGTAGAGTCGCGCATCGGCGGGCAGAAACCGGCGCGCGGCGATCGCCTCTTCCAGGGTGGCGAGAAAAAACTCACGGCAGCCGGCCCGGTAGAGACTGTTGCCCACCGGATCCGCCCCCAGGCCATAGGCGTCGGCCTTTATCACCGCCGCCGGCGGTTCTGGCGTCTGCGCACTGACGCGCCGCCAGTTGGCCCGAACGGCGTTCAAATCGATGGTCAACCGCCCCGTTGCTGTACTCATTGAAACTACGACCTGGATGTGAGGATAGAGGCTCGCATCTAAGCAAACCTGAGGGAGAAAATCCAGAACGGAGTGGAGTTGTGACGCCTGGGCCTCCGTGCAAGTGCCGTGGCGCCACCGAAGAACCAGCGACGCATCCGCGATGGAGCGCCGCAGCGCTCATCGCGAAGGTCTGGTGCTACTCGCCGGAGGGAAAGTGATGCAGGGTATAAAACGCACTCATCGGTACCTCGCCATGCTCGGCGGTAATGGCCTCCCCTTCAAACACCAGGTGGTACACCCGGGCGGTCTGCTGGGGATGGACCTCGGGCACCTCGGTATCCTCAAGCGTCACCACCAGCGTCCGGCGGGGCTCGTCGAGCCGGAGGTTTGCCACCGCTTCGGGGCGTTCGCCCAGTCGCTCTGAGCCGTAATCGGGGGCGTCCCGGTAGGTCCAGGAGTTCAGAGCGAGCGATTCGCTCAGCTCATCCACGCCAATGGACTCCGGCAACGCCCGAGTAAAGCACACCGCAAACCCTTTCTCTGTAGCCGTGACCCGCTCAATCGCCAGGGGCGGCTCCTCGCCCTCCCAGACAAGCCGCTGCATGGCGGCCACATGTCCGCCCTTGGCCTGCCAGCCCCGGCCGGTCTGGCCCAGCAGCAGACTGCCGTCCGGCAGGAATACGGGGCGCATGGCACCGGAGGCAAGCCCGGTCACAAACGGCAGGGCAGCGCCCTGTTCGGTGCCGTCGGGCAGGGTTTCCATCACCACGCGGAAGAGGTTGGACTGGGTCTGATCGCCGATCAGCATCTGCCCCTGAAACGGTCCGAATTGCCCCTCGGTGGTGTCCCAGGCGGGATGCCCCGGGGAGTTGGCAAGCAGGTTGTGCGGCATGAGCAACAGCTCTGGCTCGCGCTCGTCCTGCACCCGCTCCCAGGCGATCTCGGGCGAGTCCGGGGTCATGCCGGGGCGATCGACCAGCCCGGAGGGATGGCCGTAAAACGCGTCCTTCTCCAGCACGAACAGCTTGGAGGTACCGACAAATTCGCCCTGATTCTCGGTGATCCAGATGCGGTCGTCCGGTCCGCGCGCCCAGCCGGCGGCACTGCGCAGGCCGCTCGCCCAGGGCGTGGCTTCGCCATCGGCCGTGACCCGGAAGGCCCAACCGCTGTAGCCCCCCTGCGACCCCATGTAGAGGCCGTCGGCCTTGTAGACCGCCTCGTCAGTGTGCGCCAGGTTCAGGCCAAAGTAATAGGCCCCGTCTTTGCCCTTGACCGGCCCGTGCAGGTAGGTGTGGTAGTTGCTGTGGAAGCCGAAGCCATCAAAAAGGGTGTCGTAACGGTCCGCCAGACCGTCACCGTTGGTATCGCGCACCCGGGTCAACTCGGCCTTCTGGCCCACGACCAGATCCAGCCCCTTTTTGTCTTCGATGACCAGCCCGAGGCTGTCAAAAAAGCCCTCGGCAAAGAGGCGCCATTCGCCATCGACAATGCGCCAGATACCGGAGTTACGGTTGGCGACAACAATGGTGCCGTCTTCGGCCACGGCGAGGCCGAGCCCTTCAAACAGCTGCTCGCGGCCGTAGTTATCCCGGGGCGGAAGATAGTCCTCAATGCGATAGCCCTCGATCAGACCCGCCTCGGAGGAGGCCACCTTCAGGGGTTGGCGTTGATAGTCAAAATCGCTCGGCTCGGGTCGCCAGGGGTTATCCGTGACCCGCATCCTGGCCTGGAGCGTCACCGGCAATCGGGTGTTTTTGGCAAGCTGCCATTGCCCATCTTCAACATCGCCTTTCGACACTTCAATGGAGTCCAATGCCTCGGTACTGAGATGGAACGCCTGCGCCTGCTTCAACTCACCCCCGACCGTGATCGTCACCGAGCCGTCGGACGAAACCTCGGTGCCCACTTCCAGGCGGTTCTTCCCGACCCGGTAACGAAAGACCGGCGCCGCCCCGGGATCGGTGGAATCGTGCCGGTAGCCCAGAAAGCGGGCATCCTCCTGCTCGAGACGCTCCATATGATCCTGCTCGGAGTAGAGCGAGGCACGTACAGTGTCAAAGTCCTCAAACACCGACTCCTTGAATGAGAAATCGATCAGCTCACCCGAGCGGTTGAGCGGCGCAAACAACACCCCCTCACTGCCCAAATCAATCTCCCGGCTGTTGAAGCCCATGTCCAGACCGCCGCCACCGCGGTTGCGCAACTCACCGGACATGTCCAGAAAACCGCCCTGCCAGAGTTTGGCGATTCCCAGCACCCGGGGGTCGAAACTGTAATTGATGCCATTGGGCTGCCCGACGTGCAGGGCCCGGCCGGAGACGCCCGGCATGGGGCCGCGCTGCAGGCGCACCCGCTCATCCACCAGTCTCTGCAGCCCATCGATCAGGGGGTCGTAGGCCTCGGGCCCGCCCTCTTCGACCAGCTGCACCTGAGGCCCCTGGTCCGCCAGTGGATTGAGGGTTTTGAGATAGGCGCCGATGGCATCGATGTCCGCCTCCGAGAGCATCTGCTCGGAGTAGGCGGGCATGATCGGCTGATACGCCTGACCGCGACTCTCCCCCGCCTCGGCGATGGCCAGTTCCTCATCGGGCGTGCGGATACTGCTATGCAGGTAGCTGCGATCGGCCTTGACCACAAAGGTACCGTCACCCGACCCTTGCTGAACCTCCCGGTCGCGCGGGTTCTGCTGGAACAGTCCGTAGAGGTTGGGCCCGGCGCGAACCGACTTTTCTCCCTGATTGACGGCGTGGCAGGAAGCACAACCCAGCGACCGGAAGGTCTCTTCGCCCAGCGCCACGTAGTCCACCAGCTCGGACTCATTGGTGACCCCACCCGATTCGTCAGGTGGTGTAACCCGGCTGTAGTCGGCGCGGGCCAGGTGGACATTGCGAAGCGCGAGCGAACCCTCGTGGATGCGGATCATCAGGGGCCCGGTCGGCTCCTCCCAAGGCTGGATGGACCCGTCACTAAAACCCGAAACAATGACGTTGCGCTGCACCGTCTCGTCATTGACTTCGACTTCCAATAGCAGGGCGTCGCCCACTTTCTTGCCGCTGTCGTCGTAGCGTGGAGCGCGAAAACGTATCTCGATAGCCTGCCACTCACCGGCGGCATTGGCGGCATCCGTCGTGGGTGGAGCACCGTCGTGTTCATTGCCGGGGGCCAACGCGCCCAACTGATCGAGCTCCGGATGAGACTCATTCCCGGCATTGGCCAGCCGGATCTCATAGCGCCCAAGCAGATAAAGTCCCGCGCTGGCGCCCTCGGGCAGCATGACTTCCAATCGCACAATACTGTCGCCAAAGCGCTGTTCGGACAGAAGCGGAACCTCATCCTGATCGGCGCTCGCCCGGTACGCCAGGGAGGGGGCCTCACCGCGCGACACATCAAAGCGCTCGCCATCCCGGGACAGAGAAAGTGTCTGGGCGCTCTCCCAGTGCGGGTGGGCCTGAAACAGCTCAAGCGGCGTCTGCGCGAACGCACCCGCGGGGATTGAAAGACCGGCCCACAACCAGAAAAGGCTTTGGCTGAAAAACCTCGTTATTATCGCTTTCATTTGGGTACTCCATGCTATCGCCGACAGTCGTCATGCATCGTTTTGATCGTTAGAAGTCTTACTCACAAAAAAGCCCGACGGCCGCCCACTGGACGACGTGCCGGGCTCTGTAGGGTACGCTGCAAAGAAGCGCGTGATTCCTGCTACAGCTCCCTGACCCAGATATTGCGGAAGCTCACCGCCGCATCGTGGTCCTGCAGATACAGCGAGTCGCAGCCATGAGCTTCATCGTAAGAGGGCGCGCCAATCCATTCGGTCTTGCCCTGAATTTCCACATGGTTCTGCACGACGACACCGTTGTGCAGTACCGTCACATAGGCCGGGCTCTCCAGCTCGTCCTCATCATCAAAACGCGGCGCGGTGTAGATGATGTCGTAGGTCTGCCACTCCCCCCGGGGGCGCGTGGCATTGACCAGCGGGATATGCTGCTTATAGACCGAACCGGCCTGTCCGTTGGGGTAGGTTTCGTTCTCGTGCGAATCCAGGACCTGGATTTCGTAGCGCTCCTGGAGGAAGATGCCGCTGTTCCCCCGGTCTTGCCCGTCCATGCCCTCGATGTCGGTGGGCGAGCGCCATTCGATATGCAGCTGAATATCGCAAAAATCCCGCTTGGTGCGAATCCCCCCCTCGCGGCGGGCGACGGTCATGGCATCTTCCTCCAGCTTCCAGTGCGCTGGACCACCGTCGTCGGCCTCCCATTCCTCCAGATCACTGCCGTCGAACAGCACAATCGCATCGGATGGCGGGGCGTCTTTGGGTGTTTCCACGACCGGGGGAACCGGCTCCCAGACTTCGGTTTTCTGGGCCTGCTGCCAGGGCTCCAGCGCTTCCTCATCGGACGTTTCTGCGCTACAGGCCATGGTCATCAGGCTGCCACAACTTACCAACAGGAGTGTCTTCAACGAAAAATGTGTCACATTCTGCATCTTTTAAGCTCTCTTATAAGAATCTTGGAACAACTCTCACTCACTGAGCCTGCTCACCGCTCACTAAAAGCCGAGAAGGTTGTATTGCCGAATACCCAAGATATTAACTTTATAACATATAAAACATATTTACCCAATAAAATGGGCATTGCCAGCCAGCTGGCTACAGCAGTGTACCACTTTGTTCCACGGCAGACGCCACGACCGGTGTGGGCTACGTTCTTTGGCAATCAAACTGATTCGTCACACCACGGATTCACGCAACCGACACCGACCTGACCGGGTTGGCATTACGTCGAGAGCGGCGGCTCGGGGACTACCTGTGAAAGCCCGGTAGAAACTCCGATGCAATCGTTTGCATTCTCTGGGGGTCGCTGCTAGACTCAAAGAGTCTCTATCAACACAAAAAAGCCCGACCGGAAGAATAACGAGGACACCATCATGCAACATCCTTTGACTCGCCGACAGTTTTCCCGTAACGCGCTGGCCGCAATGGCCTTGGCCGCAACGCCACTGGGAGGGCTCAGCGCCCAGCCCGCGAAAAAACCCAACATCCTGGTGTTTGTTGCCGATGACGCAGGTTTTCGTCACTTCGGCTGCTACGGCAACGAAAACATCAAGACTCCCAACATAGACCGCCTGGCCGCTGGTGGCCTGACCGCGGACAACGCCCAATTAACCAGCTCGCAGTGCAGCCCCTCACGCATCAGCCTGATGACTGGGCGCTACCCTCACGAAACCGAAACCGAAGACCTGCACATGCCCCTCAAGGAGGGTCACACCATAGTCCCCGGATGGCTTCAGGAGCAGGGCTACTTTACCGGTCATATGCAAAAAACCCACTATGGCCCGGCCGCCGATGCCCAGTTCCAGTGGTACGACCCGGAGCTGGACAAACTGCCAGCCTTTATCGATTCTGCCGGTAACAAGCCATTTTTCATGTGGGTCGCCTTCGATGACCCCCACAGACCTTACCAGGCAAACACCATTGCCGAGCCCCACGACCCCGGCAAAATCAAGCTGGCACCCTGGCTGGCCGACACCCCGGAAACTCGCCAGGATGTGGCTTATTACTACGATGAAATCGCGCGCCTGGACGGCGTGGTGGGCCGTATGATGCGCACTCTGGAAGAACGGAATCTGGTGGAAGACACCCTGGTTATGTTTTTGAGCGACAACGGGTCCCCCTTTCCTCGCGAAAAAGGCACGTTATATGACTCAGGGGTCAAAACCCCCTTCATTTTTCACTGGCCGGGCAAGATTGCCGTTGGCAAACGCACCTCAGCGCTCATCAGCGCCACCGACTTTGCGCCCACCTGCCTGGCTGTGGCTGGCATGGAGTTACCTTCGATACTCAGCGGCCAGAGCCTGCTACCAGGCCTGCTGGGAGACCACGACTTCGGCCGTAAAGCGGCTTTCAGCGTGCGCAACTGGCATGACACCGACGAGCACATTCGCAGCATCCGCTCTGATCGGTACCGGCTGATTCACAACGCCTACATCTACCTGCCTTTCGGATCGCCAGCCGATGTGTCCGAAAGTCCCTCCTGGCGCGCGTTGTACCACCGCAAAGAGGAAGGGAAGCTCACACCGGAGCAGGCTTTGCTGTTCCAAAGCCCCAGGCCCGAAATTGAGTTTTACGACTTGCAGGAAGACCCCTGGGAACTCAACAATCTGGCGGCCAACCCGGATTACCGGGATCTACTACGTGATCACTTCCGGCAACTGGCCCAGTGGCGCGAGGACACCAACGACTTTCCGCCCTCACGCCGACGCCGAGCCGGGCATACCGACCGGATCAAAGGTGTGCACTTTTCCGATACGATTCCACCCATGACCAATAAGTAGTCATTGAGGGGCGCGCTGCGCTCCCTCGATCGCTAAGAGGAGGAGCGCACCACCAACTCGGTTTTGATTATCTCTGAGGTCACCGACTGCCCCTTGACCATGGCCATTACCTTTTGCACGAGGATCTTGCCTCCAAGGTGCACATTCTGCCGCACCGAAGTCAACGGAGGGTTAAAGTAAGGCGCTATTGGGATATCGTCGAAACCCACCACAGCCACATCCAGGGGCACCCTGAGACCTTTCTCTCTCAGAGCGTTAATGGCTCCCATGGCAATGTTGTCACTGGCGGCGAAAATGCCGTCGAAATCCAGCCCTTTGGTCAACAGCTCAATTACATGCTGGTAGCCGGACTCTATGGAAAAAGCCGACTGAACATGGTGCTCCCGGGAGGACAGTCCTTGCTCGGCCAACGCATCAAAGTACCCGTGAAAACGACGCTCAATTTCCGGGTGCTCCACATCACCCAGAAACAGCATGCGTGTACAACCCCGTTTAATCAGGTGGCGCGTGGCCAGCTGTCCGCCCAGGTAGTTGTCACTTCCCACTATACAATAGTTGGCATTGTCCAGCCTGGCACCCCAAGCCACAACGGCGTTGCTCTCTTGTTGCAGCTTGCGCAAAGGTTCGTCGTTCCTGCCCTGACCAATGACTATGACACCGTCAGCCCGCTGTGAGCTAAGCAGGTGCGAACACCAGTCCTGAGGTTTAATGGCGCTGCTGGAATACAGCAGACTATACTGGTGCTCGTTCAACTCGTCGGCGATCGCACCGATCATATCCATCATAAAAGGGTCAGAGAAAGTCTGGCCGTCCACCTTTTCTGCATTGATGATGAGCGCTATGGTATGACTTCGTTGCAACCGGAGGTTGCGGGCTCCGGTATTGACCTTATAGTTAAGCTCTCTGGCAATAGCCTGAATCTTTTCCCGGGTTGTGATGTTAATGGCCGGGTTATTATTGAGCGCACGGGATACCGTTGAGCTCGATACCCCGGCACGGCGCGCTATATCCGCAATGGAAGTACCGGTGGGGTTTTTTCTCGGTGTTGTAGCCATAGTACCTAATTTTTCATGTAATCAGCTCACTTCCGCCGGAGCTCGTTCGGTTTCCCTTTTGAGCCCGCGCAAGAGCACCAGAATAACAGCCATGGGAACCAGGGCCAAATAGAACGCCGTCTGTCCGTCAAAACGGCCAAAAATCACACCGGTGACCATGGCGCCTGTAGTGCCGCCCAGCGCCGAAAACACAATGATCAGGCCCGCCATGGAGGACTGCTCCCGCAACGGCAGGGAACTCAGGACCACTGAACTCAAGGCGGGGTAAATAGGCGACATAAAAAGCCCGATAAGAGGAATCAGATAGGCCGCCAACGGCATGCTGAACCAGTTCACGTCAGCTGCCACTTCCACATCATACGACAAAGGCATGACCAGAACCATGAGCACGCCCATCCCCAGAATGCAGCCGCTCAAGAGGATATACCAACTGACTCTCCGTAGCAAAAGCCCGGCACTCAAGCGGCCTACAGCCAGACTTAAAGCGAAAATGCTGGTGACCTGAACACTGATGGCACTAGGCAAGCCCAGAACCTCGTTATTGAAAGTGGGCAGCCAGGTACCCAACCCCTGCTCAATGAGAACGTAGAGGAACACCGAAATCACGAAAATATACACCAGGGGCCGGGCGGCCAAGCGCAGCATGGCAAGGAAGTCCCGACTCAAGCTGGAACCGGGGGGAGCAACCTCCCCTTCGCCGAACCGGATAAAGCTCATCACCAGCAGGTTGAACAAGCAGATGGCTGCCAGCCACCAGTAGACATTCAACCATTCCTGACTGGCCGGATTATCGGAGTCTATAAAAAAGCTGAAGACCCAGTAGCCCGAAAGCACGCCCAGCATGAACACGCCCTCGATTGCGTTCATCAGGCTGGCGTGACCCTGCTTGCCCGAAGTAAGCAAGCCGATGCTGGCGTAAACCGATACTTTGATGAGTGCAAACGAGGCCCCGATCGAAAGAAACAGCATTTTGGTGGCCCAGAAGCTGCTCAGAATGGGCATGGACAGGCAGGCCAGCATCACTACGACCAAACCAATCATCATGGCGTGACGATACCCCAGCCGGGGGAGAAAAGAAGCCACCAGGAATGACACCACGGCGATGGGGATGTCCTTGAACCCTTCCAGCAGGGCGGCGCTCTCCTTGGTCACACCAAAACTGTTGATCGACTGCATGATCACGACACCCACGCTGTTCAGCAGCAGACCGAACAAGAAGTAGTTGAGCATCAATACCAGGATAATCAGGCGCTTACTCATTGTTATTGACCTTCGTTTTAGTAAATGTGCTGCATTAAAAGGCAGGCGGCTCTTTTTCAGTCCCGGCCGGCGCCTCGCCCCCCTGAACTCAGAATGCCAACCGCACCTCCAGTATAGCAGTATTGCAATCGATTGCAATACTGCTATACTGGTCTCATCAGCCATACGCAGGACCGGGCCTTGTGCCCAGGCCACCAGAATAAAGAGGACCCCCGATGCAAAAACACACGCAGAACCTCGGCAACAACCCCTGGCGTGTTACCGAGTCGAGCTTCAGGCCCGAACACTACAGCCTCAATGCCACTCTGTTCGCCTTGGGCAACGGCTACATAGGACTGCGCGGTACCTTCGAGGAGGGACTGGAGGGAGCTGCCGATCAGCACGGCTGTTACCTGAACGGGGTCTACTTTTCCGAGCCTATCACCTACGGCGAGTCCGCCTACGGTTATGCCAAGAACAACCAACGCATTGCTTCGACGGCCCTGCCCCACCAGCTCAGCATAAAGCTGAATGGCGAACTGATGGACATGAAGCGAGGCAAAGTGCTGGGGCATCACCGTGAGCTGCAGCTTGATAACGGCCTACTCAGCCGCGACCTACGCTGGCAAACCGAGGGCGGGCAAACCCTGAAAATTGAAAGCCGTCGGCTGGTATCCTTGACCGACCGTCACCTCATCGTTACCGAATACCGCGTCACGCCGGAGAACTTCAGCGGCCGCCTGGAGATCAGCTCTTACCTTGATGCCACCCCGGCCCAGGCCGAAGCGAGCGACGACCCCCGGGTGGGTTCCGGCATCAATCCGGACGACCTCAAACCTCTCGAATGCCAAGCGGATGAACACGGCTTGCTGGTAAGCCAACGACTGCGCAGCAGCGGCTTTACTCTGGTAAGTGCCGCCACTGATCGATTCCATGGGAAGCAGCCCCTATCGACCCAGCCGGAACGACTGGGCTCTTACAGTGCCGCCCACCATCATCAGCTAGATGCCAAGGCAGGCGAGACTATCACTCTGACCAAGTACGCACTGTGCTACTCCTGGTTGCACGAAAATGAAGAAGTATCCACCCAGAAAATACAGAGTCACCTCCTGGCCAGTTGTCAGAAAGGCTTTGGTCACTATGCCCAACAGCAGCGCCAGGCAATGGACCGCTTTTGGCAAGATTCGGACATAGAGATTGAGGGTGACCCCGAGCTGCAGCAGGGCCTGCGCTTTAACCTCTTCCACTTGTTTCAATCCCTGGGCCGCACCCCCGGCACCAACATAGCCGCCAAAGGCCTGACCGGCCACGGCTACGATGGGCACTATTTTTGGGACAGTGAAATTTATATTTTCCCCTTCTTTCTCTACACCCAGCCGGAGCTCGCCCGCAACCTGATTCAGTTCCGTTACAGCCTGTTGGATGCGGCCCGGGACCGCGCCCGGGAGCTGGCCATCTCCAAAGGCGCCCTCTTCCCTTGGCGGACTATCGGTGGTGAGGAGTGTTCGGCCTACTACCCGGCAGGCACGGCCCAGTTTCATATCAATGCCGACGTCGCCTACTCAATCAAGCAGTACCATCTCGCTACCGGCGACAACCAGCTGATACTGGATGTCGGCGCGGAAGTTGTCTGGGAGACCGCCCGGCTCTGGTTGCAGATCGGGCATTACAACCCGCATAGAGACAACCGTTTTTGCATCAACGAGGTGACCGGCCCGGATGAATATACAGCCCTCGTCAACAACAACTACTTCACCAACGCCATGGCTCAAGCCCATCTGCGTTATGCCTCGGAGCTCTACCACTGGCTGCAATGCGACCATCCCGGACGCTTCGAGGAACTGGTTCAAAACCTGAATCTGTCCGAGGCCGAAGTCAACGAGTGGCGGGAAGCGGCCGAGCGCATGTTTCTACCCTACGATGACGAATCGGGCATTCATCTGCAGGACGACAGCTTTCTGGACAAGCCCCGCTGGGACTTTGCCAACACGCCCAAAGACAAATACCCGCTGTTGTTGCATTACCACCCGCTGACCATTTACCGGCACCAGGTGTGCAAACAAGCGGATACGGTGTTGGCGCTCTTTCTGCTCAGTGAGAACTTTAGTCTGGAAGAAAAGCGAAGGGACTACGACTTTTACGAGCCCATCACCACGCACGACTCGACCCTGTCCGCCTGCATGCACAGCATACTGGCCAATGAGCTGGGTTATGCCGATAAGGCCCGTCACTATTTCAGTCAGGTAGCGCGCATGGACCTGGATAACCACCACAACAACACCCAGCATGGCGTACATACCGCCTGCATGGGGGGCACCTGGCTGTGCATGGTACAGGGCTTCGCCGGCATGCGTATCCATAAAGGGCAGTTGCACTTTGCGCCTACACGGCCCGAGGGTATTACCCATTACCGTTTCAAGGTTCGCATCCAAGGTCGTCAACTGAGCGTATCGGTGGCCCCCAATGGCACCCGCTATCAGCTTCTGTCTGGCCCTCCCCTGACCCTGATCAGTGGCGACCAGGAGCTGCGGCTGGAGCAACCGAACACCGACTACACCGCTACCACGCTGCGCGAGGACAACGCATCATGAGCCGATTCAAAGCCGCCATTTTTGATCTGGATGGCGTTATTGCCGACACCGCCTGCCTGCACTTCGCCGCCTGGCAGCGCCTGGCCCAGCAGGAGGGGTTCGAGATCCCCGGGGACGCCGACGAGCGTCTCAAGGGCGTCGATCGAATGGCATCACTGGATATCGTTCTCGAGCGTACCGAGCCGGGCCGTTATAGCCATGAACAGAAGCAGGAACTGGCCAATCGTAAAAACCGCCACTACCAACAGCTGATCACTATGCTCACTCCACAGGATATGCTACCTGGCGCCAAAACACTGCTCGATCAACTAACGGCCTGGTCGGTGCCCATGGCCCTGGCCTCCGCCAGCAAAAACGCCCAAGCGGTCCTGGAGGGGTTGGGCATCGCCCATCAGTTTCAATACATCGCCGACGCGGCCCGGATTAACCACCCCAAACCCGACCCGGAAATTTTTCTGACGGCGGCGGCTGGACTCAACCTGCCCCCCAGCGAGTGTATGGGGCTTGAAGATGCGGCGGCTGGTGTCACCGCCATCAAACGCGCCAATATGTTTGCTGTGGGTGTGGGCGACCCCAAGGCATTAGCCGAGGCCGACTTGATCGTGGCTTCGTTGGAGGATTTTGACGCGAAAACCTTTTTTGGGCCACAAGCCTGACACTAACGCTCAATACCGACAAGGTCATCACGTCACGGCACATCCTCTGCGCTGTCAACATTGTGCGTGAGCCTATCCCATGGACTATGCTCAGGGGGAAGAGCTTAAAAGCCCCTCAATTTTCCATTGAATGTTAAGGAATATGAAAGCCTTTTTTTATTATGAAATCGTTTGTATCTTTATTTGCAATCGATTGCAATACGACATTAGCTGACCTACACTTAATTTGAAGCGTCGGGGATTCCCATTGAAACACTTGCATTGTCAGAACAGAACGCAAAGGGGAATGTCGCAACGCTCACCATCGCCCGTCAACAATAAGTAGCCCCTTAGGGGAGGAGTAAACAAAATGATGAAGCAGAAACTGTTACCCCAATTCATTTCATCTGCACTACGCATGCCTCAAAAACACACGGCTCTTTGGCTGGGCTCGCTAGCTGCATTGGCGTTACACGCGCCTGTATACGCCCAAGAGGCACCGCCTGAAAGAATTGAAGAGGTGGTCGTTACAGGTACCCCCGGTGGTGCCGAAATGCGCAAGCTGGATGCCAGCTTCGCCGTTACCAATATCGACGAAGAGGCCATCAAACGCCGCGCCCCCAGCAGCACGGCCGACCTGTTGAAGTCGGTCCCGGGTGTATGGGTGGAAAGCTCCGGTGGTAAATCCGGTGCCAACATCTTCGTGCGTGGTTTCCCCAGTGGCGGCGATGCTCCTTTCGTAACTGTCAGCATGAACGGCATGCCGGTCTTTCCGCCACCAACGCTTTCCTTCCTGGAAAACTCCACAATGTTCCGCACTGATGTGACCATCGCGCGGATGGAAGGCTTGCGGGGTGGACCAAACCCGGTATTTTCCAACGGCCAGGTCGGTCTCACCACCAACTTCATTTTGAAGGAGGGCGGTGAACAGTCCGAGGGCGTGTTCAAATACAGCACCTCGGACTTCGGTCTTCAGCGGGTTGATGCCATGAGCAGCGGCAAGCTAGCCGACGATCTCTACTACATGGTCGGTGGCTACACTTCAAGCTCCAGAAACCCACGCGACGGCAACTTCAATACGGAAGACGGCCAACAGTTCACGGTCAACCTGACCAAGATCCTTGACAACGGTGAGCTCAACGTTTATCACCGCAAGACCGACGATCACGGCACGTGGTTCCTGCCGGTCTCTTTGCGCGATACCGAGGGCAACTCCACCGGCCTTGACGGCAACTTCACCTTTGTTGGCCCAGCCAACCGCAACGTACTGGTTCCTTTTGCCACTCCCGATGGTCAAGGCGGTTCAACCAATTCAGTTGAGACCCGCGATATGGGCCAAGGGCGCGGCTGGGATGGCAGCATCACCGGCGGCTCAATCACGTTGGATCTGCCCGACAACTGGACCTTTACGGACCGTTTCAGTTACACCAGCGGTGATGCCAATACCGCGGGCTTCGTACCCGATGGCTCAGCCGCTCGCTTGGGTACATTGACCGACGAGCAAGGCGCTCAGAATGTCAGTGGCGACTCCGTTGGCGCGGACGCCCTCGTACAAAAGTTCGGTGCTTGGGTTGTTAACAAGCAGGTTGAGTCTTTCAGCAACGACTTGAGTTTCGCCAAACAGTGGGACACCACCAAAGTTACGTTAGGCCTCTATACCTCAGCTTGGGACGTATCCGAGCAATGGTCTATCGGCAACTCCAAGTGGTTTGAGCTTCGCTCTGACGGCCAATTGCTTGACCCCGACAGCCTGCCCATGGACGACAATCCCGACGAGTTGGCCTGTCAGTCCTTCGATCAGGCGAGCTGTGGTTTCACCTTTAACGTCGACGCCGTCGGCGAGGCACAAGAAAACGCCTTTTACGCCGCCGTCGAGCAACGAGTCAACGACCTTAAGTTCGATGCTGGTGTCCGTGCCGTCAACCGCGCGACTCAGTACAGTGCCGATGTCGGTGCCCTCGATGGTATCAACGACGTTATCGTCGATTCCGACGAAACCGAGTTCACCTACACAGCGGCCCTCAACTACGACCTTACCAGGGACTCTGGCGTGTTTGCCCGCATCAACGACGGCGTCAAGTTCCCGGACTTTGACACCTACCGCGATTTCTTCGGTGACTTCGAAGACGGATCCGACTTGATCATTGATGTTCAGCAGTTCGAACTGGGCTACAAACTGGATCAGAACGCGTACTCTCTCTACGCGACGGGCTTCTACAACGAAACCCAGGGCCAACCTTTCGGCAGCCAGGGCGCGGGCGACTTCGAGCGCGAAGAAACCGAAGCCATTGGTGTCGAGCTGGACGGTAACCTGTATCTGGGCAACTTCGACTTGAACCTGAACGCCACTATTCAGGACGCGGAATTGACGACCGGTGCAAACAAAGGCAACTCGGTCGCCCGGCAGCCTGATCTTCAGGTTCGTTTGACCCCCAGCTATCAAATCGACTTTAGTTCAACGGTTAACGCCTCCATCTTCGGCACGCTGAGCCTTGTTGATGAGCGCTTCAGTGGTAACGCCAATGTCGTGACACTGGACAGCTACGAAGCGGTTGATCTTGGCGTTATCGTCAATGTCGATGATGTTGAATTCCAGCTGGCTATTAACAACCTGACCGATGAAGCTGCACTGACGGAAGGTGACCCCCGCTCTGGTACCGGAACCAACGGTCGTTTCATCTTGCCACGTCACGCAACATTCAGTGTTGCCTACAACTTCTAAGAAGTTGTTTTCGGACCATGGAAGGTCTACCACATTCAGTCCCGCTCTCCTGGCGGTAGCTGTAGCGATGATCCAACCATAGATCTATCGTCTCTTGGGGAATAACGGCGCTGCCGGTATTCCCCCTTTTTAGTTTGATCACGCTTTCCCGAAAAACGCCGCTCCTCTCTCCAGAAACAATTAGTTGTTATCTTAGTTCCCATAAGTCATTCGGTTGATCATCCCTGCTATTCATCCTCCTTACAGAGCGCCGGCCTTCATACGATACGGCGCACTTTGCTGCATTTCCTTCCACTCATCCCTTTAAGGGCCGGCCAAACCGCCGTGCCGGAGCCAGTCCGCTGCTTATAGCCAGATTGAACCAACCCTGCCAGCACGGCCTGGCATCTTCCTTCGAGAGGAGGACGGACATCAGGGCGGCGGCGTCCCCCTGCCTACCCGGAGAATCTGTTGAGCCTCCGCTTCAACCGTCACCGTGGCATAGCGATGACCTTTGAACAGGGGGAGAAGAGAGGGACGTAGCAGAGATAGGGCATTGCGGTGGGCGGAGCCCACCCTACCCGCCTTTAGGAGCTTGACCAATCTGCCGGGAGCAGATTGGCACAGCGAAGCTGCCTGAAGGGTTGAGCGCAGGGAAGCGCTCAATGAACGCTGCCCGAAGGGGCGATGCCATGGATGGCATCGATGACCATGACCGCAGGGCATCGGCAAGCACCTCGAGCTTTTTCGGGCCCATAAAAAAATACCCCGAACCATTGCTGATTCGGGGTATTTCATTTTAGGAGCTTGACGATGACCTACTCTCACATGGGCAAGGCCCACACTACCATCGGCGCTAAG